>CABTWP010000053.1 GCA_902488525.1 uncultured Collinsella sp. | reverse complement strand
CAGACGTGTGCTCTTCCGATCTGCAGGGGCCTCGGCGGGAAAATCTTCCCTCCGATTATACCATAGAAACGCATGAGGCTGTCAAATTTATCCCGAATGACGAAAAAAATCCCCCGTGTTTTCACACGAGGGAAGAAATCAGTCGTTCTCTTCAAAATCGCCGGTATAGAGCTGATAATACTTGCCGTGCTGGGCAATCAGCTCGTCGTGCGTGCCGCGCTCGATGATGCGGCCGTGTTCGAGGACCATGATGGCGTCGGCGTCGCGGACAGTGGACAGGCGGTGCGCGATCATAAACGTGGTGCGACCGCGCATGATGCGGTCCATACCGCGCTCGATGAGCTTTTCGGTACGCGTGTCGATGGAGCTCGTGGCCTCGTCCAGGATGAGCACCGGCGGATCGGCGACGGCCACGCGCGCGATGGCGAGCAGCTGACGCTGACCCTGCGACAGGTTGGCGCCGTCGGCCGTGACCGGTGTGTCGTAGCCCCGCGGCAGACGGCGGATAAACGAGTCGGCGCAGGCGGCCTCGGCAGCGGCGCGTACCTCCTCGTCGGTCGCGTCGAGCTTGCCAAAGCGGATGTTCTGCGCAATGGTGCCGCTAAACAGGTGCGTATCCTGCAGCACAATGCCGAGCGACCCGCGCAAGCTGGCCTTGGCAATGTGCTTGACGTCGATGCCGTCGTACGTGATCTCACCATCATCGACCTCGTAGAAGCGGTTGATGAGGTTAGTGATGGTCGTCTTTCCGGCGCCCGTCGAGCCAACAAAGGCGATCTTTTGCCCCGGCTTGGCAAACAGGTTGAGATCCGTGAGCACACGGGTGCCCGGCACGTAGGAAAAGTCCACGGCGTGGAAGCGCACGTCGCCGGCAAGCGGAACCAAGCCGCACGTGAGCTCGGTGCCGTCGGCAGCCACCGCGCGGCCCGACTCATCAACGGCTGCCACGTCATGCAGATGCCCGTAGACGCCCACGCCCTGGCCCTCGGGAATCTTCCACGCCCACGCGGCGTCGCCCGTCTGCACCAGCTCCACGCAGCCCTCGTCCACCTCGGGCTTAAGGTCCATAGCCGCAAACAGGCGCTCGGCACCGGCCAACGCGTTGAGCAAGAAGTTGCCGAGCTGCGTAAACTGGTTGATGGGCATGGCGGCTTGGCGCACAAAGACCAGGTAGCTTGCAAGCGCACCCACGTCGGCCAGGCCCTTGATGCAGAGTATGCCGCCCGCCACGGCGACGATGGCATAGTTGACGTAGCCAATCACGACGGTCATGGGCACCATGGAGTTGGCATAGCTCACGGCGGCGGTGCCGGTGCGGCGAAGCTCGTCGTTGCGGCAGGTGAAGCCGGCGACATTCGCTGCCTCGCGGTTAAAGACCTTGATGACTTTTTGGCCCGAGACCATCTCTTCGATATATCCGTCCAGGTCGCCAAGCGATGTCTGCTGGGCGGCAAAGAAACGCTTAGAGCGCGCACCCGAGTAGCGCGCATACAGCACAATGGCCGCATCGCACACGAGCGTGATAATCGTGAGCTGCCAGTTAAGGATGATGAGCATGGCCGTGGTGCCCACAACCTGAATAGCGGCCTGAATCACGTTGGCAAAGCTGTTGTTGAGCGCCTCGGAGACAGTGTCGACGTCGTTGGTGAAAAAGCTCATGATGTCGCCCGAGCGCGTGCTGTCAAAATAACTGAGCGGCAGCGTCTGGATGTGCGCGAACAGGTCGCGGCGAATATCGGACACCACGCGTTGGGCCGCGCGCACCATAATCTGAGAGTAGCCCAGGGCCGAGAGTACGCCCGCGGCGTAGATGATCGCCGTCAGGATGACCTGCTTGGTAAGCAGTTCCTCCCCGCCCGTGGCCAAACCGTTAACGATGGGACGCACCATGTAGGTGCCGACGAGGCTCGCGATGGCGGCGACGGAGGCGAGCACGCCCACCGCGAGCAACGAGAACTTGGCATGCCCCATGTAGGAGAGCAAGCGGCGCACAGTGCGCTTGAGGTCGACCGGGCGTGCTTGGGCTGCGGTCTTAGGCATGGCACTCACCCCCTTCCAAGGGTGATCTGCTGGGGACGGAGGAGAACAGATCATTCGCGCAGCCATCGTCGCAGCCGTCGCCGGCGTCCGCGTTCCCCGCAAACTCCATCTGCGAGGCGTAAATCTCCTGGTAGATGTTGTCGCTCGCCAGCAGTTCCTCGTGCGTGCCCACGCCGTGGACACGACCGTCGTCCAACACCACAATGCGATCGGCATCCATGACGCTCGCGATACGCTGGGCGATGATGAGCACGGTCGTATCGGGAATCCGAGCGATGTGCTCGCGAATCTTAGCGTCGGTCGCCATATCGACCGCGCTGGTGGAGTCATCAAAAATGAGCACGCGCGGGTGCTTGAGCAGCGTACGCGCGATGCACAGGCGTTGCTTCTGGCCACCCGAAACACCGGCGCCACCTTGCCCCAACTCGCCGTCCAGCCCGCCGATGCGATCAAGGAACTCGTCCACGCACGCCGCGCGGCAAGCCGCGAGGAGTTCATCGTCCGACGCCTGCGGATTGCCCCACTGCAGGTTCTCGCGCACGGTACCCGTAAACAGCACATTCTTTTGCAGCACAATGCCCACAGCATCGCGTAGAGTCGCGAGGTCGTAGTCGCGCACGTCGCGTCCGCCCACAAGCACGGCGCCTTCGGTGGCGTCGTACAGGCGCGCAATCAGCTGCACAAGCGAGCTCTTGCCCGAGCCCGTGCCGCCGAGGATGCCCACCGTCGAGCCGCTCTCGATGCGAAGGTCGATATGCTCGAGCACATCCTCAGCTGCGTCCGCGCGGTATTTAAAGGAAACGTCGCGAAACTCGATACTGCCGTCCGCTGGCGCCGCAATCGCGAGGTCTCCCGCGGGGTTGGCGATAAAGGGCTCCTCATCGAGCACCTCTGCGATACGGCCCACACTCGTAAGAGCGCGCGTGAGCAGCAAAAACACGTTGGAAATCATCATGAGCGAATTCATGATCAGCAGCACGTAGCTCATAAAGCCCGTGAGCGAGCCCACGCCCAGCTTGCCGGCGAGAATCATGCGGCCGCCAATCCACAGGATGGAGAGCGCAGCCACGTACATCGACAGCTGAAACACCGGCAGGTTGAGCACCGCGTTGCCAAAGGTCTTCGTCGCAGTGCCGGCGAGCTCGGTATTGACGGTGTCGAACTTGGCCTCCTCGTGCTCGGTACGAACGTAGGCCTTGACGGCACGCACGGCGGTGAGGTCTTCCTGTACCACGCCGTTGAGGTGGTCCATCGAGGTCTGGAGTTGGCGGTAGAGCGGACTGACGCGATAGGTGATGGCGCCCAGTACGATTGCCAGCACGGGCAAGATGATCGCAAAGACGGTGGCGAGCGGGCGCGACAGCATCAGCGCGTAGATAAGGCCGACGATAAGCGTCACCGGGCCGCGCACCATAGGGCGAAAGCCGTTGCCCACAGCATTTTGGATAACGGCGATGTCCGTGGTCATGCGGGTGACGAGCGAGCTGGCGTCGTAGTTGTCCAGGTTGCCAAAGGCGAGCGTTTGAATCTTTTTGTACTCGGCCTCGCGCAGGTTAGCGCCTAGGCCCGAGGCAACGCGGGCGGACGTGCGGGCATAACCCAAGCCCAGTACCAGCGAAAGCGCAGCGCACACCAACATGTACGCGCCCTGTAGCAGCATGTAGTTGATATCACCCGCAGGCACGCCCACATCGATGATGTTGGCCATGATGACCGGGATAAACAGCTCGAGCACCGTCTCGACCGACACAAAGAACACGCCGAGGATGGCATCGCGACGGTATGCCCCTAGATAGGAACACAGTATTTTGAGATTGCGCACGCAGGTTCAACCCCCATCAAACGTTGTTCGCAAACGCACGTATTATTGCGCGCCGAATAATGGTGTCAAGTATTCCGAAATCGTTTTCTGCAAGGTTAGCGCCGGCGGCGAGTTCTCGTGATGTGTGTCCATATTCACTCGGAATAATGGTGCGCGAGACTTTTTCGCTCCGGCGTCAACACAAACCTTGACTCTACAATCGTTATAGGGTTTTCACTACACTGGTAGCTAAACGAACCAAGCCAGAAAGCCCCGCCCATGGAACACGACCTCACACGCGGCAATGTCCTTAAGACCATCGCGGTCTTTGCCCTGCCCTATATGCTCTCGTACTTTTTGCAGATGCTCTACGGCATGGCCGACCTGTACATGATGGGGCAGTTTAGCGGCGCCGCCGGCATCACCGCCGTGGGCAATGGCGCACAGACGCTCTATATCATCACCGTGACGCTCGTGGGCCTGGCCATGGGAACGACGGTCATCGTCGGCCATGCCGTGGGCTCGCGCCGCTTCGACCGCGCCGAGACCGCCATCGGCAATACCATCACGCTGTTTATGGGCGTCTCGGTGGTACTGGCCGTCATCTTGTTTGCACTATGCCCGCAAGTTGTGGCGCTCATTGGCACGCCGCCCGAGGCGGTCGAAGGCACCGCCGCCTACCTGCGTATCTGCTTTGTCGGCATTCCGTTTATCGCCGCGTACAACATCCTCTCGGCCATCTTTCGCGGCCTGGGCGATTCGCGCTCGCCCATGTACGTGATCGGCGTGGCATGCATCATTAACATCGCGCTCGATTTTCTGTTTATCGGCCACATGGGGCTCGGCCCCGTGGGTGCGGCGCTCGGCACGGTAACCGCCCAGACGGCCAGCGTTGCCCTCGCGCTCGTGTGGCTTAAGAGCCGTCGCACGAACATCCACGTTAAGCGCAGCGACCTGCGCCCCCAGCCCGAGGTGCTCGGCAGCATCCTTAAGATCGGCGTGCCCGTGGCCGTGCAGGACGGCTGCATCCAGGTGGCGTTTATGTTTATCACCGTCATCGCCAACCATCGCGGCCTGGTCGATGCCGCTGCCGTGGGCCTGGTCGAGAAGATGATCAGCTTTTTGTTCATTGTGCCGAGTTCCATGGGTGCCACCGTCAGCGCGCTCACGGCGCAAAACGCCGGCGCGGGCAAGGGCGATCGTGCACGTCAGGTGCTCAAAGATGCCATGACAATCTCGGTAGTGTATGGCTGCCTGATCACAGCGCTGATGTGGCTGGTGGCACCGGCGTTTATCGGCTTTTTTGCCAAGGACGCCGCGGTGGTCGCCGCCGGCACCGGCTATATGCGCAGCTACATTTTCGATGCTATCTTTGCCGGCATCCACATTTGTTTTAGCGGCTTTTTCGCTGCGTATGGCAAGAGCTACATCGGCTTTGCGCACAACGTGCTGGCCGTGGCACTCATTCGTGTGCCCGGCGCCTGGCTGCTGTCGAACGCCTATTCCGATACATTGTTTCCCATGGGTATCGCCTCGCCGTGCGGATCGATTTTGTCGGCTGTCATCTGTGTTGTCGCGTTTACCGTGCTCAACCGGCGCGGGGCTTTTGACAAGTTGGCAGCGTAGCGGGGCAACGCGAAATCGCCCTTATCGACGACATCATCAGCGACGACCCGGCGACCCAAGTGACGCGGATCGCGGTGCCGGTTGCCCCGTCCAAATAAGAACTGCCCAGAAAACGTTCGGCTGAAGGCAGAATCTTGACGTTATAGGCCATATTTTGCCTCAAGGTCATCGAGAGCCTCAAAGGCATCACGCGCCATGCCAGCAGCACGCTCCCGCTCGGCCACAGCTATACGAGCCATCAGACGAGCCTTAGCCTGTTCCTGAACCATGAGGTCGTAGTCCTCGGATCGAAGTACAACAAATTTGCTATAGCCGTTTTTTGTAACAGTCACTGGACCAGGAGCCTCCCAACAAGCTCGCTAAACACTGGAGACAGTCCTCGATATGGCGGTTTTACTCCTCCGGAATCGGAAACGCACGGATGAACTCTGCAGGCGAGAAGGTCTTGATGGTCGAGCGCACAAAAGCGGCGCGGTCACGCGTGATAATAAAGTCCACGCCGGCACGCTCGGCCATCGCACGGATACAGCCGTCCTCAAAGTCCGGCTCATCGGAATAGGCGGAGGCAAAACAAGCCTCTTGGTCGAGAGACTCTACCGAGTAGCTCTTAAGGCAGTCGCGCACTACCTCGCGCCCGCGCGCCTCGCCGGCCTGTTTGGTGAGAATGTAATACGCGTCCTTGAGAGAGCAGGCCGAAACAACGCCTTCGATAAGCCCCACGTCGACGAGCCCCTTGATCGTTTGCGCCGCTGCGTGCTCCGGCCGGCCCGGAAGCACGCAATCGAGCAGAAAATTGGTATCGAGAAATGCTCTCATAGGTAGCGCTCCCTCGCGACGCGCTTTTCATCTTCAACCGTCATCGTATCGAGCGGCGTTCCTTTTGGCATTTTGGCTACGATATCGAGATACTCCTGGTAGTCCTCATTCTCCGCGAGCATCTCACGGATCTCCTTCCAGGTGATCTTGGGATGCCACATCGTACCCACGTCGCGCTTGGGCTTGTCCGAGCCGCGCGTCGGCTTTGCGCCCCCACGCTCCTGGACGGCGTCATATTCCACCGCAACGGGGCTTTCATAGTCGAGCGGCACGATCTTGAACAACGGCTTGCTCCGCTTGAAGACCACAACCTCCTCGCCCTCATTGGCAACCTTTTCGGCCACCTGCGTAAGGTTTTGGCGCAGTTCCGAAAACGCGACGGTAACCATAACTGCTCCTCTCAACATATATCTTCGCTGCTAAGTATACACGTTAATGTTAATGTTCATATATATAAAGACCGCCGCAATGGAGACAACCATCATTGTGAGGTCCCTCTGCCCTGTATGAATCTCTTATCGCTCCGGGACGACACTGGTTCACAGGATCGCCCTGATCGACAATATCGTCAGCGACGACCCGGCGACCCAAGTGACGCAAATCACGGTGCCGGTTGCCCCGTCCAAATAAGAACCGCCCGGAAGGCAGTTCAATCATGCTTTTCGGGCGGTTCTTCAATTTGGTTATCAATGCGCTAAGCCTGGGGCACCTCACCGGTAGCCAAGATCTGCTCGAGTGCGTCCTCGTCCAGTACGGGTACGCCCAGCTGCTCGGCCTTGGTGAGCTTGGAGCCCGCTTTGGGGCCGGCGACCAGATAGCTCGTCTTCTTTGACACGCTGCCCGAAACCTTGGCGCCGAGTACCTTGAGCGCCGCGCCCGCCTCGTCGCGCGTGCGGTTGACGAGCGTGCCGGTGAGCACGAAGGTCAGACCCGCGAGCGGCTGTGCGTCGGCGAGCTCGCCCGCCACGCCAGCGTCGGCTGCGGCCTGCGCGTGTGCGGCGCCCAAATCGACCTCGAGCGACAGACCCGCCTGGCGCAGGCGTTCCAGCACGGCGAGATTCTCGGGCACGGCCAGGAACTGCTTGACGCTCGCCGCAATCTTGGGACCGATGCCCTCACACTCGGCAATATCTTCTTCGCTCGCCAAGATAAGCTTGTCGACCGACAGGAATCGCTCGGCGATGACCTCGCCCACGCTCTTGCCCACGTGGCGGATGCCCAGGGCAAACAGCACGCGACCGAGCGGCTGGCTCTTGGACTTGTTGAGCTCGGCGATGATTTTCTCGGCCGTCTTGAGGCCCACCGGAATGGGGTCGCCCTTCTTGACGCCCTTTTTGCTGTTGGAGCTGGCGTACACGCGCCCCGTGTCCAAACCGGCGATATCGTCGACCGTAAGCTGGTAGAAGTCCGCGACGTCGTGGATCAGCCCGGCGGCGATCATCTTGTCGACGATCTCGTCGCCCAGGCCGTCGACGTCCATGCAGCCGCGGCTCACCCAGTGGAGCAGGCGCTCCTTGAGCTGCGCGGGGCAGTCGATGGAGACGCAGCGGTAGGCAACCTCGCCGTCCTCGTGGACCACGGGGCTACCGCACACGGGGCAGACCTCGGGCATGTGCCAGTCAACCGAATCGGCCGGGCGCTTATCGAGCACCGGACCCACGACCTCGGGGATTACGTCACCTGCCTTGTGCACGATGATAGTGTCGCCCTCGCGCACGTTTTTGCGACGGATCTCGTCGATATTGTGCAGCGTGGCGCGCGCGATGGTGGAGCCGGCGACTGTCACCGGGTCGAACTCGGCGACCGGCGTGAGCACACCGGTGCGGCCCACCTGGATGCGAATTTCGCGCAGGACGGTCTGCTTTTCCTCGGGCGGGAACTTAAAGGCAATGGCCCAGCGCGGCGCGCGGGCGGTAAAGCCCAGGTCGAGCTGTTGCTGAAAGCTGTCCACCTTTACGACCACGCCGTCGATGTCGTAATCCAGGTCGCCGCGGTGCTCGAGGGCCCGGGCGCAGAACTCGTGAACCTCGGCGGGTGTGGCGCAACGGGCAACGTTAGGGTTGACGCTGAAGCCGGCGCTACGCAGCCAATCGAGGAACTCGCGCTGGCTGTGGACGTGCAGCGGATCGGTATCGGCGATGGCATAGATAAAGGTGGCAAGATCGCGGCGCGCCGTGACCTTGGGGTCCTTTTGGCGCAGGCTGCCGGCGGCGGCGTTGCGCGGGTTGGCGAAGGGGTCGCGCCCCTCGGCATCGGCCTCGTCGTTCAGACGCACAAAGCTGCCCTTAGGCATATAGACCTCGCCGCGCACCTCAATGGTGCGCTCGCGGTCGGCACCCATGTGGACAAGCGCCGGCTCGGACAGGTGCATGGGAACATCCTTGATGGTGCGCACGTTGAGCGACACGTCCTCGCCCGTGGTGCCATCGCCGCGTGTGGCTGCACGTACGAAGGTGCCGTTTTGGTAGGTAAGGGCCACGCCCAGGCCGTCGATCTTGAGCTCGCAGGTATAGGTGACGCTACCGGCGCCGAGCGCATCCTCGGTGCGTTGGAGCCACGCGTCGAGCTCGTCCAGGTCCATGGCATCGTCCATGGAATACATGCGTGCCATGTGCGTTACCGGCGTAAACTGCTCGCTCACGTAGCCGCCCACGCGCTGGGTATAGCTGTCGGGCGTCACCAGATCGGGATAGGCCGCCTCGATTTCCTGCAGCTCAACGAGCATTTTGTCGAAGGCGGCGTCCGTGATCTCGGGCGCATCGAGCATGTAGTAGCGATAGGCGTGGTAATCGAGCTCGTGGCGCAGCTCGGCCGCGCGCGTTGCCGCCTGGGCACGGGCATCGGTCGGTGCGGTGGTTTCCGCGGTCGTGGACGTTTCGGTATCGATGTCCACGCCGTCACCAAACAGACTCGATTGCTCCATAGCGGCACTCCTTCGCTCGATTTCAAACGGATACTAGAGTACCACCGGTCACCATGGGGCCGAATAACCCTTTCGAACCGCACCGAATCGGCAGCCGCCAGACCGGGGTGGACAGTTAGTTCAGATACGTATAATCCTAGAGCTGAATCAGGCACGAACACCCCTGTTTCAACTAATTTGGGCTCCTCGAGACCATGTAAACGTCCCGCTCTCCCTTCCAAACACCCATTCGAGCCCCATCCCAATCAAAAATTGCTCAAAACGCATCCCAAGCTGCCCCAGATTTATACGTATCTGAACTAACTGTCCAGACCATTCCGAACCAGGCCTCTTGTCAGCCCCAAGTGATCCGTTTTCCTCCGTCCCCAACGGATCAATAAGAAAAGAGGGGCTGTCCCACGTTGATGGGACAGCCCCTCTGGCATCGGTATGTGCGATACAGCTCGTTAGAAACCCTGGCCGTAGCCCTGGCCCTGCTGGCCTAACAGCTCCTCCAGGTACTGGCGCAGCTGCTCGTCGGTAATACCGCCGTTGCCGGTGTCGGTCGAACTGTCGTCCTGCTGCTGGTTCTGCAGCTCCTCGTCGGAACCCAGCTCGACGGTGACCTTCTTCTCTTCCTTGCCGCGCATAAGCGTGATCTCGACCTTCTCGCCCACCTCGTGGCTGCGCAGCGCGATGATCAGGCCATCGGCGCTCGTGATCTCGTCGTCGCCCAGCTTGGTGATGACGTCACCCTCCTGAATGCCGGCCTTGGCGGCAGGACCATCCTCAACGACGCTCGCCACATACGCGCCGCTATCGGTGCTCAGCTTGTTAGTGCGGGCGTTGAGCGCATTGACGCTCGAAAGCGTAGCGCCCATGTACGGATGCACCGGCGTCTTGCCGTCGATAATCTGGTCGGCAATGTTCTTGGCGTAGTTAACCGGAATGGCAAAGCCCACGCCCGAGCTAGAACCCGAGTAGCTCTCGATGAGCGAATTAATACCCACAAGTTCGCCATTGTCGTTGACGAGCGCGCCGCCGGAGTTGCCCGGGTTGATGGCGGCATCGGTCTGGATCATGTTGGCATAGATGGTGTTACCGCTGGTAGAGCTCATGGCCGTGGAGCGATACAGCGCCGACACAATGCCCGTGGAGACAGACTGCTCGTTGCCGAACGGCGAGCCGATCGCCATAACCCACTCGCCCACGTTGAGCTTGGAGGAATCACCGATCTCGATCGGCGTGAGCTTGGAGGCGTCGGCGTCCTTGAGCTTGATGACGGCCAGGTCGCTCGAAGCATCGTTGCCCACGAACTCGGCCTCGTAGGTGGTGCCGTCGTCCATGGTGACCACGTACTGGTCGTAGCCGTCGACCACGTGGTTGTTGGTGAGGATGTGGCCCTCGGTATCGAGCACGACGCCCGAACCGACGCTGCCCGAGCTATCCGACTCGTCAGCAGACTGCGAAAGCGAGCCATTCTGGCTACCGCTCGAAGTGGCGGTGATGGAAACGACGGAGGGCAATGCCTTGGCAGAAACGGCCTCGGCCAGCGTGGTGTCCTCGGAATCGATCGTGATCTTTTGCGTCGACGAACCCGAAGCACCCGCCGTCACGGCATTCTTGCCGCCACCGATATCGAGCGTGCCGCTCATAATGAGCGCAATGACCAGCAGGGCGCCGCAGGCACAGCCGGCGAGTGCCGTAATAAAGATCGGCAGCTTTTTGGTCTTGGTCTTGACCACCGTGTGCTTGTTCACGACCTGCGCACCGCCCAGCGGCTTGCCGGTCTGCGTGTCGTAGGCCTGCACGTAGGGAATGTTGCTACTGGCAGGCGTCGACTCCACCTGCACACGCGGCTGCTGCTGGGTCTCGCCGGCGTTGCCCGCATCCTGGGGACGCTGGGAATCGTTCTCGCTCATGGCTGCGATCCTTTCGTCTAATAACCAAAGGCCCGCCAAACATGTGGCGGGCCATCATTGTTCACGTTGAGTTGTACCCCAATATGCGGGCGAACGTGCATGAGAACGCAATCTTTTAGGAAGGCTTAAGTTCTGCTGCAGACCCAAAAGGACCCGGCCTGCGTCAATACCACCACAAAGGTGCCTGTCCCCTTTG
>CABTWP010000052.1 GCA_902488525.1 uncultured Collinsella sp. | reverse complement strand
CATTGGACATGCGGATGGATCCGGGTAATAACACCTTAAACGCAGCTGAGGTCATCAACACCTATAACGAACACGACCTCGCCCGGATTCTACGCGTCTACGGCGAAGAGAAGTTCGCCTCGCAGATCGCGCGCGAGATCGTGCGCCGCCGCGAGCAAGAACCGATCGAAACCACCGGCCAATTTGTCGAGATCATCAAGGCGGGTATCCCGGCTGCCGCTCGTCGGCATGGCGGACACCCGGCCAAGAAAAGTTTCCAGGCCATTCGCATCGAGGTCAATCACGAGCTCGATGTGCTCGAACGAGGGCTTGATGCCGCCACCAGGTGGCTCAACCCGGGCGGACGTATCTGCGTCATCTCGTATCACTCGCTCGAGGACCGTATCGTAAAGAACCACTTTAAGGAGATGAGCCAGGGGTGCACGTGTCCGCCGGAGATTCCGGTGTGCGTGTGCGGCAACGTGCCGATACTCAAGGTCATCACCCGCAAACCCTTGGTTGCCCAGCCTGATGAGGTTGAGCGCAACCCTCGGGCGAGATCAGCCAAAATCCGCGTGGCGCAGCGTCTGTAGGCGCGACCGCGCGATATTGGACCTCCCGCTCGCACCATAAACGAAGCTTAAACACACTACCAACGTACTCGGGATGGGAGGCGGCATATCATGGGCTACAACACTTCAAGCGCAGCACTCGCCTATGATATGAACGCCATGCCCGCCTATCGTGAGACGCCGCAGGCCCCCGTTGCTCCCCGTGAGCAGCGCGCGCCGCGTTTTGATGTCTACACGGGCGCGGGCCGTCAGGCAAACCAGGCGGTAAGCCCGGTTTTCATGAGCGTTCTTAAAACGTTTTGCATCATTGCGGCTATCTTCATGACGATCGGCGTCGCCCGCGTGGCGCTCGCCGGCGTTACGGCCCAGGTGCTCAACAGCAACGCCGAGCTTACCAGCACGCTCGAAAAGGCGACCGATGAGAGCTCCGACCTGGAGGTCATGCATTCGGTCTATGGCGCCGACACGCGCATTCGCGACCTTGCGGGCGCTTATGGCATGGTGGAGCCCAGCGAGAGCGTTACACTTGACTTTTCGCAGGATGCAGCCGCGGGCGCCTACGCGACCGCGACCGCTCAGTAGCAAGACGGTAGCTGAGTATGACAAATGACTATCGCCGCGGTTCCGATGGGGGCCGCGGTTCTGGACGTCCCTCGTCGCGGGGACGTTCTGGTTATCAAGGAACAGGTCGGCAATCTTACAACGCCGGACAGTCCCGTGGCAACGACCCGGCGTCGCGACTTCGCGGCTCGGGCGGCCCTCAAGTGCATAACACCAGGTCGCGCAAGAGTTCGTCGACCGAATGGCTCACAGGCGCACCTCTGCCTCGCCGCAAAGCCGTCATGGGCTTCATCGGGCTTGGCTTGGGCTTGGGCGTCTTTCGCCTTGCCGACTATCAAATTGTCGAAGCCGATAAACTGCGCGAGCGTGCCGATGCGCGCCGCCTGCTTGCGCAGACCCTCTATGCCAAACGCGGCACCATCTACGACCGCAACGGCAACGTGTTGGCGTCGTCGGTCGAATGTCGCAACATCGCCGTGAACCCGCAGCTTGTCGAGGATGTTGACAAGACAGTGTCGGCGCTGGTCAAGGCAACTGGAATCGATAAAAAGACCTGCCGCAAGCTCGTTGAGTCCGATGGAACCTGGGTGTATATCAAGCGCCAGGTGGACGAAGACGATGTTGCGGCGCTGGAGAAGAAGAACCTGCCCGGCGTGCTTTTTGAGCAGGCCATGAAGCGCGTATATCCATACGGCAATCTGGCATCGCAGGTGCTGGGTGTAGTGAATGTAGACAACGACGGCTTGACGGGTCTCGAAAAGCAATACAACAAGCTTCTGACCGGCACGAACGGTTCTCTCGTACGCGAGCGCGCGAGGGACGGCAGCTATATCGCGGGCGGTGCCTATAAAAAGGTGGCTGCGGTCGACGGCGTTGATATCGTGACGACGCTCGACGTCAATATCCAGCGTGCGGCCGAGGATGCCCTGGCAGAGGCAGTTGAGAAGACTAAGGCCAAGAACGGCTCGGCGCTGGTCACCGATCCTACGACAGGCGAGATCTTGGCAGCCTGCTCGTATCCGACTTACGACCAGACCGATCTGGAAAACGCCAAGACCGAGGATATGAACTTGCGCCTGGTCACCGACGCCTACGAGCCCGGCTCGGTTTTTAAGACGCTCGTGGCGGGCGCCGGCTTCGACTTGGGCGTCGTGCGATCGAGTACGTCGTTTGAGGTGCCGGCGAGCATCAAGGTGGGCGACGATACCGTCACCGATGCCGACAAGCGCGACTATGCCATGACCATGGATGTGCGCGAGATGATGCGCCGTTCGTCCAACGTGGGCTTTGTCCTAGTGGGGCGCAAGATCGGTGCCGACGACTTTGCCGCCTATGTGGACAAGTGGGGCATCGGTCACAGCTCGGGTGTCGATTTTCCGGGCGAGAGCCTGGGTATCGTCAAGGAGCGTGACCAGTATGACGGCGCCACGCTGGGCTCGATGAGCTTTGGACAGGCACTGTCCGTCTCGCCGATTGAGATCGCACGTGCCGTGGGCGGCATCGCCAACGGCGGCGTGATGATGACACCGCACTTCTATAAGTCCAGCAAAGGCGACGAGAAGGACTGGGGCGAAGGCGAGCGCGCGATTTCTGAGGATGCCGCATCCCAGGTGACATCGTGCATGCAGACGGTCGTGTCCGAGGGAACGGGCGTTGGCGGCGCGGTTGACGGCTATGACGTGGCGGGTAAGACCGGTACGGCCGAACGTGCCGACGAGAACGGCGGCTACCTCAAGGAGAACTACATGTCGTCCTTTATGGGCTTTGCACCGGCACAATCGCCCAAGGTGCTGTGCTATATCACGCTCGACGGAACGCCGAGCGGCTCGGATGCCGCTGCGGTGCCGTTCCAGTCCATTATGGCCAACGCGCTCGACGTGCTGGGTATCCCGCACACGAGGTAGGGGGTTACAATCTTTGGGGCCTGGTTTGTTGTCCCATATGAGGGTGTTCACATGCCCTGCACCACGCATGCGCGGCGCTGGGATACAATACGCCGATAGCATTATTAGGTTTACAGGGGAGCTGCAATGATAGAGATCGCCGTCAACAACCTCGCGGCCGCAACAGGGGCCCGAACCGTGACGGGAGAAGCCGATCGGGTATGCCGCGGGTGCGTTATCGACTCGCGCCAGGTCGAGGAAGGGACGATTTTCGTCGCCTTTCCCGGTGAAAACGTCGACGGCAATGATTTTGCTTCCCGTGCCGTCCAGTCGGGTGCCGGCGCCGTCGTGATGACGCGTGAGCCCGAGGCCGAGCTGGTCTCGCTGGCACAGGACAGGGGCTGTGCCATCTTGCTGACCGATGATCCCGAGGAGTTTCTGCTGCGTTTGGCGCACGCGTATCGCCTGGAGCTTGGCTGCCTGGTCGTTGGCATTACCGGTTCGATTGGCAAGACGACGACCAAGGACGTGCTCGCCGCTGTACTCGCCAAGCGCTATCGTGTCTGGGCCACCAAGGGCAATTTCAATAACCTGATCGGCATGCCGCTCACGGTGCTTTCCGCTCCGGCCGATACCGAGGTCCTGGTGCTCGAGATGGGCATGAACCATTTCCACGAGATTGAGCGTCTGTCCCAGTCCGCCAATCCCAACCTTGCCATCGTAAGCAAGATTGGTACCTCTCACATCGGCATTTTGGGCAGCCGCGAGAACATCGCCCGCGCTAAGGCCGAGATTGTCCAGGGTATGTGCGCCGCCGGCGACTTCTTGCCGCTGCTGGTTTTGGGCGGTGAGGACGACTTTACGCCGTTCATTCGCGATACGTTCGCCCAGCCTGCTGGTATCGATGTGATGCTGGCCGGCGTCTCGGACGATGATGAGGTCCGTGCCCGCGACATTCGTGTTGATGACGAGGGACGTCCGGTCTTTACGCTCGATTTTGGCCAGGGTGAGACGATCGATACCATGCTTGCCATCCCCGGCGTGCAGTCCGTTCCTAATGCCGTTAAGGCCGCCGCGGTTTCCTATCGCCTGGGCGTGACGCCCGAGCAGATCGATGCTGCCTTTAGGGGCCTCACGATCACCGGTCACCGCCAGGAGATCAAGCGCGCCAAGAGCGGTGCCCGCGTCATCGACGATTCCTATAACGCCAGTGCCGAATCCATGGCTGCTGGCCTCGATCTACTGTGCTCGCTTTCGTGCACGGGGTCTCGCATGGCGATCCTGGGCGAGATGGGCGAGATGGGCGATGAGGCTCCTCGCATGCATGAGCTCGTGGGCGCCTATGCGGCCGCCAAGAAGCTCGACATGCTGGCGTGCGTGGGTGGTGAGCTGGCCCAGCTTATGGCCGATGCCGCGCGCATGATGGGCATGGACGAGGACCGCATCCAGGTGTTCTCCGATTATCAGCAGGTGCTCGACCGCATGGGCGGCGCGCTTGAAAAACATGATGTTGTACTGGTCAAGGGTTCCCGCTTTGTTGAGCTCGACCGCTTTGTGGAAGGTGTGTGCTAGCCCATGTTCGGCAATCCCTCGTATCCAACGTATCAGGCTTTTTTGGGGCTTGGCATCGCCGCTGCCATTGCGCTGCTGCTCATGCCGTGGTGGATCAAGCTGCTGAAGGTCGAGGGTATCGGCCAACAGGTCCGAGCCGACGGCCCCAAGCGTCATTT
Source organism: uncultured Collinsella sp. (assembly GCA_902488525.1). Taxonomy (GTDB): domain Bacteria; phylum Actinomycetota; class Coriobacteriia; order Coriobacteriales; family Coriobacteriaceae; genus Collinsella. The sequence continues at coordinate 7,072 of CABTWP010000052.1, read as the reverse complement.
GATTAAACAGGGTACGCCGACCATGGGCGGCGTCATCATCCTTGTTGCGATTTCGCTGACCTGCCTGCTGATGGGCAAGCTCACCACCGAGCTCGTGCTCGTGCTGCTCGCCACGCTGGCGACCGGCGTGCTGGGCCTGATCGACGACCTGACCTCCGTTACGCATGGGCGCTCGCTCGGTCTGACGCCTCATGCCAAGATGATCGGCCTAACCATTATCTGTGTCACCTTTACGGTACTTGCCGTTAACTGGTGCGGCGTCGCCCCCGAGATTCGTTTTCCCGGCGGCCTGACGATTGACCTTGGCGTGCTTTCGACCACCATCTGCGGCCTTTCGTTCCCGTGGCTCTACATTGTCTTTTGCTGGCTGATGATCGCCGGTCTTTCTAATGCCGTGAACCTGACCGATGGCCTTGACGGTCTTGCTGGCGGCACCTCCATGATTGCCATGCTCGCCATGGCTGCCATGGCGTTTTTGCACGGAGACGTGAACCTGTCCATCTTCTGCACCGCGTGTGCCGGTGCCTGCTTGGGCTTTCTGTGGTTCAACTGCTATCCGGCGAGCATCTTTATGGGCGATACCGGCTCGCTTGCCCTGGGCGCCGCGTTTGCCTGCACGTCCATCATGACCAACACCGAGGTCGTCTCCCTTATCATCGGCGGCCTGTTTATCGTTGAGACCCTGTCGGTCATGATTCAGGTTGTCTACTTCCACTTTACGCACAAGCGCGTCTTCCTTATGGCGCCCATCCATCATCATTTCGAAAAGAAGGGCTGGGCCGAGACCAAGGTCGTCATCCGTTTTTGGATTATCGCTGCTGCCTTTGGTGCCGTTGGCCTTGCTCTGTTCTTCCAGTTGGGATAGTGGTCTTTCATGTCTCTTGCTGATGTCTTTAGCCTGCTCGTTTTGGGTCAGGGCAAATCCGGTCTCGATGTCGCCCGCTGGGCGCTGGCACATCCCGAGCGCGTAAGTGCCGTTACCGTGTATGGCGGTGGCACCTCTGAGCCCAATGACGCCACGCGTGCGCTCGAGGCTGCTGGTGCGTCGTTTGTCTATGGGACCGAACAGGTCGAGGGCGCCTATGACGTATGCGTGACGTGCCCGGGCATCTCGGAGTTCTCGGGCTTCTTTAAGGCTGGGCGCGAGCATGCCGCCCAGGTTATGGGTGAGCCCGAGTTTGCCTATCGCCTGTCGCCCGATAACTGGATTGCCATCACGGGCACCAACGGCAAGACGACCACCACGTCGCTGACTGATTATCTGCTTAAGGCTGCCGGCGAGGCCAGCGTTGCTGTCGGCAACATCGGCGAGCCGCCGGTCAACGAGATTGACGGCCGAGCCCACAACGAGTGGTTTGTGGCTGAGCTCTCGAGCTATCAGATTGCTACGACAACCGAGCTCCACCCCCGCGTGGCGGTGCTGCTCAACATCACTCCCGACCACTTGGGCTGGCATAAGAGTCATAAGAACTATGCGCTTGCCAAGATCAAACTGTTTGACAATATGGTCGATGACGATCTGGTGGTTGTCGACGTCGAAGACGCCGGCATTCACGAGTTCGATGAGTACATCTACACGCCGGGTCGTCGCATCTGCAAGGTTGCCTTTGACGAGCCTGAGGGCGAGGATGCCGCCTTTGTGCGCGATGGCAAGATGATCGTGCGTCTGAAGGGTGTCGAGACCCCGCTCATCGCTACATCCGAGCTCAAGATCTCGGGCCATCACAATGTTATCAATGCCCTGTGCGCTGCCACGGCTGCCTTGGCAGTCGGTGCCGATGTCGACGGTGTCTGCCGCGGTCTGGCCTCGTTCCAGCCGCTCGAGCACCGCGTGGAGCCGTGTGGCGAGATTGACGGCGTGCGCTACGTCAACGATTCCAAGGCGACTAACACCGATGCGGTCGAGAAGGCATTGACGGCATTTCCCGATGACGACGTGATCTTGCTGCTCGGCGGCCACGATAAGGGCACTCCGCTCACGGACTTCGCGCGCGTCGTTATGGACAACGTGCGCTCGGTCGTCTGCTTTGGCGATGCGCGCGAGCGCTTCACCGCCGCTATGGACGAGGCTGATGTCGATGGCGATGTGGATATCGCCCAGGCGGATGACCTGCGCGACGCCGTGGACGTTGCCCGTTCGCTTTCGAGCCGTGGTGACGTGATCTTACTTTCTCCTGCCTGCTCTTCGTTCGATGAGTTCTCGGGCTATGAGGAGCGCGGCCGCGTGTTTAAGGACTACGTGGCTCAGCTTGCCGCTACAGCGAAATCACAAATGGAATAGGGGTTGCGGTGAGAGAGGAGAGCCCCCGACAAGGTATGAGGAGGCCCGACTCGGACCGTGCTTCCTCACGTCGCACCACACCGCGTTCCAGCCGCGGCGGGCAGTCGTTTAGCGAACGCTATATTGCCGGCGTTCCCGCCCGTATCATGCGCCCCCGTTTGATATTCATGGCCTGCTTGTTTACCTTGGTATGCTTTGGCCTGCTGATGGTGTACTCGGCGTCTTCGGTCGAGGCGCTGCACGAGAATGGCTCGGCGACGTTTTTTCTGGGTCGACAGGCCGCGTTTGCCGTGGTCGGTGTTCTGGCGCTGATTGCCATCGTGCGCGTTTTGCCGGACAGCTGGTTTGGGGAGGATGTGCTCAGGATCTTCCTTATCGGCATGATAGGGCTACTGCTTCTGGTGTTCTTGGTGGGCAGCGGCAGCCGCGGCGCCACGCGCTGGCTCAACATCGCCGGTATTCAGTTCCAGCCGTCTGAGTTTTTAAAGCCGTTCGCCATCGCGTATTCGGCCATCATGCTCGACCGCATCTTTTCGCCCGGCGGAAACATCAACGAGTTTCTTCGCAACATGGGCGGCTACCTGGGCATTTCGCTCTTTCTGATCTTTGTTCAGCCCGATTTTGGCACCGTTCTGATCATCTTGCTGACCCTCATGTGCATGGCGTTGTTTGCGGGATTGGACCCCAAATATATCGTTTGGACGGTCGTTGCCGGCATCGCCGTCATTGCGATCGCCCTTATCGCCGAGCCGTATCGTATGACGCGTGTCGAGGTTGCTTGGAATCCTTGGGCAGACGAATATGGTGACGGCTATCAGGCCACGCTTGCCATCATGGCGTTTGCCTCGGGTGGCCTGTTCGGTCGCGGTATCGGCAATTCCACCATGAAGTACTCGTATTTGCCCGAGGCGCATAACGACTACATCTTGGCTATTATCGGCGAGGAAGTTGGCTTTATCGGAACCGTGCTGTTCTTCTTGGTGTTTGCGATGCTGATCTACTCGGCGTTTCGCATTGCCGAGCAGGCGACCGACCGTCGCGGAGCACTTATGGCATCGGGTTCCGCGGTCATCCTTGCGGTGCAGTTTTTGATTAACGCGCTGGGCATTCTCAATGTGTTTCCCATGACGGGCAAGCCGCTGCCGTTTATTAGCTACGGCGGCTCGTCGATTATCGTGTCGCTTATGCTCGCCGGTCTGATCCTGCGCGTTTCGTATGAGAGCGCCCGTCGCGATGAGTACGACCGTCGCCGCGAGAGCTTTGCCGTTATGGATGAGAGTACCGCCGGCGTGCCCCACGTGCGCGGCGAGCGATCTTCGCGTAACGGCTTTACTGTCCTGGATGGCTCTGCGACCGAGCCGGCAGCCCGTCCGCGTCAGCGAACAGCGCCGCAAGGTCGTCCGCAGCGCCCCGCTCCTCGCAATGCGGGCGGCGGATATAATCGAATCGATTTGAATTCGGACCCGTCGGCGCGTTTGCGCACCGATGACCAGGGGCCGCGTGTACGAAGGGATTACCATGACCGATAAGATGACCGTTGCTATTGCAGCCGGCGGCACGGCAGGACATATCAACCCCGCGCTCGCCTTGGCCGAGGAGCTGCGTGACCGCGGTCATCACGTTGTGTTCGTGGGCCAGTCGCGCAAACTCGAGGGTCGTCTGGTTCCCGAGGCCGGATTCGATTTTGTGCCCATCACGGTCACGGGCTTCGATCGCTCCCGTCCCTGGACGGCGCTGACCTCGCTATGGCGTGTCAACAAGGCCAAGCGTGCGCTCGCCAGTCATTTCTCAAAGGTCGGCAAGCCCGATGCCGCCATCGGTTTTGGTGCCTATGTCGAGGTTCCGCTGCTGGGTTGGTGCAAGGGCGCCGGCGTTCCGTATCTGCTGCACGAGCAGAACTCTGTTCCGGGTCTGGCCAATAAGATGATGAACTCACATGCCGCCCGCGTGTGCATTTCGGTACCTGCGGCCCGTGCGGTCTTTGAGCGCGAGGGCGACCCCGACCATGTGCTCATGACGGGCAATCCCGTGCGTCGTTCGGTGATCGAGGGCGATCGCGCCCGCGGTCGCAAGACGCTTGGTGTGCCCGAGGACGCGACACTTCTGCTCGTCTTCGGTGGTTCACTCGGTGCCCAGCATCTCAACGAGCGCGTTGCCTCGCTCAAGAGTGAGCTGCTGACCCGCGAGAATCTCTATATTTTGCATTCGACGGGTGCCGACGGCTTTGAGGAGACCGAGCGCGTTTTGGCGCTGACGCCCGAGGAGGCGAAGCGCTATCGTGTCCAGCCCTACATCGACAACATGGGCGATATGCTGGCCGCGGCCGATTTGGTGCTCTCGCGTTCCGGTGCCTCGAGCGTGGCCGAGATCGCTGCGCTTGCCGTGCCCTCGGTGCTCGTGCCGTATCCGCACGCGACGGCCGACCACCAGACCACGAATGCGCGCTACCTGGTCGATGCCGGTGCCGGCGTGCTTTGCGCCGATGCCGATATCGATGCCCCTGCCTTTGCCGACGAGCTGCTGCACCTGATCGATGACGCTGCGGCGCGTGATGCCATGCGTCAGGCGGCGCGTGGCTTGGCCCAGGACCGTGCCGCCGCGCTTTTGGCCGACGCGGTAGAGGGATTGCGTTAGTTAGACGGGATATCGCCGGTCGCCCTCGCGCGGATGCGGTAGGTGCGGTACAGTTAACGGGTTACAGGCAGTGTTTACGCAAGGAGTACACGAGCACATGGCTGATTCCCAGACTGCAACCTCCGCGCCCGAGTTCAAGAGCGCCCACTTTATCGGTATCGGCGGCGCCGGCATGAGCGGCATCGCCCTCGTCCTGCACGAGCGCGGTTATACCGTTACCGGCTCCGACCTTAAGACGTCGCGCTATATTCGCCAGCTTACCCGCGCCGGCGTGAAGGTCCACGTGGGCCACGAGGCTTCGACGATCGACGAGGTCAAGCCGGACGTGGTTGTGGTCTCCACCGCAATTCCCGAGTCCAACCCCGAGCTCGTGCGTGCCCGCGAGCTCGGTATTCCCGTGTGGCCCCGTGCCAAGATGCTCTCGGCCCTGGGTCACGGCTACACCACCGTCGCCGTTGCCGGCACGCACGGCAAGACCACGACGTCTTCGATGTGCGCCACGATGCTCGATCGCATGGGCCTGGACCCCAGCTTTTTGATCGGCGGCATCGTCGAGGGCTACGACACCAACGGCAAGAACGGCTCGGGTGACTACTTTGTCGCCGAGGCCGATGAGTCCGACAGCTCGTTCCTGTTCCTGAACCCCAACGTGGTCATCGTGACCAACGTCGAGGCCGACCATCTCGATCACTACTCGGGTATCGAGGAGATCGAGGCCACCTTTGCCAAGTTTATGGGCCTGGTTGGAGAGAGCGGCACCGTCATCGTTTGCGGCGAGGACCCGCATCTGGTCGAGCTCGCCAAGTCGACGGGCCGTCATGTGCTTTCCTATGGCTTTGCCGAGAACAACGACATCGTCTGCGTGCATCCGGATGTCAAGGGCATCCAGAGCGACTTTATCGTTCGCTTTGAGGACGGCACCGAGCACGCTGTCGAGATTAAGAGCAACCCCGGTCGTCACAACATGCTCAACGCCACGGCCGTCTTGACCGTCGCCCATGTCCTGGGTCTCGATATCGACGCCGCCGCTAAGGCACTTTCGAGTTTTGAGGGTGTCCGCCGTCGCTTTACCCACGTGGGCGATATCGACGGCATCACGGTGGTTGACGATTACGGCCATCATCCCACCGAGATCAAGGCGACGCTCGCTGCTGCCTCTTCGCTGGGCTACAAGCATGTCGACGTCGTGTTCCAGCCGCACCGCTATTCGCGCCTGCAGGCTCTGTGCGATGACTTTGCCGATGCCTTTGCCAACGCCGATAAGCTGCTGCTGATCGATGTGTTCTCCGCCGGCGAGATGCCGATTCCGGGCGTTACCTCCAAGATGCTCGCAGATACCGTTCGCGCCAAGCACCCCGGCAAGGAGGTCGTGTACTGCTCCAGCCGTCTTGAGCTCAACCAGGAGCTTGAGAAGCTCGTGGGCGAGGGCGACCTGCTGCTCACCATGGGTGCCGGCGACGTTACGACCGTCGGCCCCGAGTTCATCGAGTATCTGACTGCCAAGAAAGACGCTTAACCTCTATGGGTCTGTTTAACGCCGTCATGGCGCTTTCGGGCATGATCGACACGGACGTGGTCGAGGACGAACGTCTTGCACGCCATACAAGCTATCGTATCGGCGGCAAGGCCGACCTCTTTGTGACGTGCCATAGCTACCATGCCCTGCGTCGCGCCGTGGCGGTGCTCGACCGCGAGCAGGTGCCGTGGGTGATTATCGGCAAGGGGTCCAATCTGCTTGTTGCCGATGCCGGTTATCGCGGCGCCGTTATTTCGCTGGGACGTGAGTTTCAGCGCACGGTTGTTGCCGAGGACGGCTGCACGCTGACCGTTGGTGCGGGCGTGATGTTCGCGCGTTTGGTCAACGACGCCTTGTCGCGCGGGCTTTCGGGCCTTGAGTTCGCGGTCGGTATTCCCGGTTCGGTCGGCGGCGCCGTGTCCATGAACGCAGGTACGCGGACCGAGTGGATCGGCTCCCTTATCGAGGACGTGGTCACGTTTGATCCGGCGTCCGGTATTAAGCACTATGCAGGGTCCGAGATCGCTTGGGGGTATCGCGAGTGCAGCTTGCCGCGTAACGAGATTATTCTCGAGTGCGTGCTTAAACTCAAGCCCGCGCCCAAGGCAGACATTCGCGAAGATCGGAAGAGCACACGTCTG
>CABTWP010000051.1 GCA_902488525.1 uncultured Collinsella sp. | reverse complement strand
TCCAAATGCGGCCCGCGCAGCGTCGAGCCGTTACGCGGTTCGTAGAACCGCGTAACAAGTTAGTACATCTTTGCGCCGGCGGGGATGGAGGCGTCGAGCTGGATCAGGTTGAGGCGCTCCTCGCCCTCCTCCTCGTGGACAGCGCTGATCAGCATGCCGCAGCTGGGAATACCCATCATCTTGCGCGGAGGCAGGTTGGTGATGGCGAGCAAGGTCTTGCCGACCAGGTCCTCGGGCTCGTAATAAGCGTGAATACCGGAGAGGATGGTGCGGTCGGTACCGGTACCGTCGTCGAGCGTAAAGTTCAGCAGCTTCTTGGACTTCTTGACGGCCTCGCATGCCTTGACCTTCACAGCGCGGAAATCGCTCTTGGAGAAGGTATCAAAGTCGACGAACTCCTCGAACAGCGGCTCAACGGCGATCTTGGAGTAATCGAGCGTGGGCTTAAGCGACGTAACGAACGGGCTCGCGGCGTTGCCGGCCTCGGCAGCCTTAGCGGCAGCGGCACCGGACTGGAAACCCTTCTCGGGCTTCATGTGCGGGAACAGCAGCACGTCGCGGATGGAAGCCTGGTTAGTGAGCAGCATGACCACGCGGTCGATACCGATGCCGATACCGCCCGCAGGAGGCATACCGTACTCGAGGGCGCGCACGTAGTCCTCGTCATACTCCATGGCCTCATCGTCGCCGCCGGCCTTCTCGGCCATTTGGGCAGCAAAGCGCTCAGCCTGGTCGACCGGGTCGTTGAGCTCGGAAAATGCGTTGGCGTACTCGTGGCCGGCAATAACCAGCTCAAAACGGTGGGTCAGACGCGGATCGTCCTCAAAACGCTTGGCAAGCGGGCTGACCTCGATGGGGTAATCACACACGAACGTGGGGTTGACGATGGTGTCCTCGCCCAGCTCATCGTAAATCTCGGCGATGATCTTGCCAGCAGTCCACTCGGGCTTGATCTCCAGGCCCTTCTCGCGCGCGGCGGCAGCAAGCTCCTCGACCGGCGTGTCAATGGTGACCTGCTTGCCGAGCACGTCGGAGACGATGTCGGTCATGGGACGGCTGGCCCACTCACCAGAAAGGTCGATGGTCTGGCCCTGATACTCGATGACCTCGGGGTTGCCGATGGCCTTGTTAGCTGCCTTAATGACACCCTGGGCGAGCGCCTTCATGCCCTCGAGGTCGGAGAAGGCACGGTAGGCCTCCATCGTGGTGAACTCGGGGTTGTGGGTAAGGTCCATGCCCTCGTTACGGAAGATGCGGCCGATCTCGAACACGCGCTCAAAACCACCGACGATGCAGCGCTTGAGGTGCAGCTCGGTGGCAATACGCAGGTAGCACTCCTGATCGAGCGCGTTGAAGTGAGTGATGAACGGCTTGGCAGTAGCGCCGCCCTGGATGGTCTGCAGGATGGGGGTCTCGACCTCCATGTAGCCGTCGGACTCCATAAAGCGACGGAAGGTGGAGAGAATCTGCGAACGCTTACGGAAGGTCTCGCGAACGTCGTCGTTGGCGATCAGGTCGACATAGCGCTGGCGATAGCGGGTCTCCTTATCGGAAAGACCGTGGAACTTCTCGGGCAGCGGACGAACGGCCTTGGCAAGCAGGGTCGCGCTCTTAGGGGCAACGGAAAGCTGGCCACGCTGGGTGCGCACGACCACGCCGGTCACGCCCAGGATGTCGCCCAGATCGAGGGCCTTGAGCGTACTCCAGGCAGCCTCGTCCATGTCGTTGATGCGGCAGAACAGCTGAATCTCGGCAGTCGCATCGCGCACGACGATGAACATGATCTTGCCCTGACCGCGCTTGGCGACCACACGGCCAGCGATCTTCACGACGTCCTCGGTGTCCTCGCCATCGGCAAGCTCGGCGTACTTAGCCTCGATATCGGCGACGTAGTCCTCAAGCTCAGAGTGCTCGGGATAGGGGTTCTGGCCCGCCTCGAACAGGGCGGCGCGCTTGGCCAGGCGGGTGGCGCGCTCGTCGTTGAGCGTCGATGCCTGATCGGCGGCGTTCTGGTTCTCTGCCATAAGTTAGCTCCTCAAACTAAAACGCTCCCCAGGATTCGGTCCCAGGGAGCGAAAACATACCTTTACGCGGGACCGTGGTCTAGCGTGCGATCTTGGCGATGGTGTAGACGCGAGTCTTGCCGGAAGGCGTAACGACCTCGACGGAATCACCCTCGCCGTGACCGATGATGGCGTGACCGACCGGAGACTCGTTGGAGATCTTGTGCTCGAGCGAGTTGGTCTCGGTGGTACCGACGAGCGTGACTTCCATGACCTCGCCGTTGGGATCAATCAGCGAAACGGTGGAACCGATGGAGACGGTCAGGTCGCCCGTGGTGGCAGCAACCTGAGCGTTGGCGAGGATGGCCTGGATCTCGGCAATACGAGCGGCGTTCTGGGCCTGCTTGTCCTTAGCGGCGTCGTACTCGGAGTTCTCCGAAAGGTCGCCGAACGCGCGGGCTTCCTTGATGTCCTCGACGATCTCCTTGGCGTAATCGCCCTCACGCCAAGCGAGCTCCTCGACGAGCTTCTGGCGGCCCTCAGCGGTCAGTACGATCTGGCTTGCGTCCATACGGATATCTCCCCAACTCTGATCAAACAATCAACTGTCAACAAAACGAAAAAGACCGGCTAGCCTGCGGGCAAGCCGGTCAGGTGCTCACCCCAAAGGGATGGGACTACTCTGCGTCCGCGTCGCTGTCCTCTGCCTGCTTCTTCTTGGCAGCAGCGAGCTTGGCCTCGAGCTCAGCGATCTCCTTGTCCTCCTCGGACTGCTCGACCACGACCTCCTCGGCCTGCTTGGTCTCGGCCTTATCGTCGCCCTCCATACCCTCGCGGATATTCTTGACGGTAGAGCCGAGGGACTTGCCGAGCTTCGGCAGGTTCTTGGGCCCGAAGATAATCAGGACAACGACGAGAATAATGATGAGCTCAGGAGCCCTCAGTCCAAACATGTAGACCTCCACAATACAGCGAGACAAGCTCGAATGAGTATACCGCGGGTATCGCGGTATCACAACACTAGCTAAAAAAAGGGACCGCAAGAAGCGGTCCCTCCTCATGCTCTGGTCGGGTTGACTGGATTTGAACCAGCGACCCCTGCGTCCCGAACGCAGTGCTCTACCAAACTGAGCCACAACCCGTTAGCTCGACTATAGTAACAAAGATTTTCGCCGCGTGCTAGAGAAATTTTTATTTCTTTGGCGCGTCGATTTGAACCGTGTTGGGAATGAGCTCAGTCGCGCAGGCCCACCAGCCATTTTGCTGGACAGCGTCGGCAAGCCTTTCGGCCGTGGCGGCGGTGTCGCAAATGGCAAACGAGCAGGCACCCGATCCGCACACATCTACAGCAACGGTGCCGTCCTGTTTACGCAGCCAATCGAGAACCGTTTGAATCTGCGGCTCCATCTGTGCGGAAATGATACCCAGGTTGTTATGGATGAGCGCATATGCCGTCTCGGCATCACCAGCACGCAAGGCAGAAGCTATCGCGCCGAGCTTGTCCGCAGGCACCGGGGCCTCGTCAAAACGTCGATAGGCTTCAATTGTCGAAACGCTCGCCTCCCGCGGCTTAACCAGTACGACAGGCGTCGCGGGCAGCGCGGGGTACTCAGTTGCCAGCACGTCTCCCCCACCTACGTAGAACGCAGGACTCGCGTGCAAAAAGAACGGGACGTCAGCACCAATGCCCCGCGCAATATCGTCGAGCGCTGGGTCGGTGCGATCAATGCCCCAGAGCTCCGCCAAGGCGACAATGACCGCGGCCGCATCCGTCGAGGGGCCGCCCAAGCCGGCGCACAATGGAATGCGCTTCTCAATCGTCACGCAGATGTTTGCCTCGCGACCATAATGCTCGGCCATAGCAACCGCAGCCCGATACGCCGTATTCTTTTGCATGGGAAAATCTGATGCCGGAACCGTCTGGACAGTCAGCGCCTGCGCCGGCGTGACCGTCACGGTATCGGAAAGACCGACGGCTGCCATCAGGGAATCGACCCTGTGGTAGCCGCGGTCATCGCGCTCGGTATGAACCCCCAGGTAGAAGTTAATCTTTGCCGGCGCGGAAAGAGTCAGGGACCGATCGGTCACCGTTAGTGCTCCTCGAGCTGATTGCCGAGCGGGGTAAAGATATGCTCGCCGCTCTCAGGGTCGAACAGCTCGACCTGACCGGTGAGGACATCGATATACTGGTAGGACTGACGCGACTTGCGGCCGCGGCGCTCGTCAACCTCGACGATAAAGACGGCGGGGTGGACGCTCTTGATGGTGCCCATGCGCTCGACGACGCGGGTGCGGCCCATGTTGGCCTTAACCTTGACGCGATCGCCCACCATATCGGTCAGCTTCTCGTGGATGTCGTCGACGTGATTGACTTCCATCTCTTCCATGAACAGGGCCTCCAGAAGGTGCAATTCAAAAAGGGGATAATACCCCTAAGATAGACAAAACTCTAATACTATAGCACCCTGCTGCCGCCAAACGCAAGTAGCTAAAAAAGCCCGGTCTCGAATACGTACCAGACGACAACCTCGCATGACCAGTTGTTACGCGGTTTGGTAAAACCGCGTAACCTAAAGGTTGTCGGTGTCCAAGACGATGGTGAATGGGCCGTCGTTGACCAAGTCGACTTTCATATCGGCGCCAAAAATGCCGTGCGCCACGTGTTCGACATCTTGACGAACGAGCGTCAGGAAGTACTCGTAGAGCTCGTTGGCAACATCGGGTGCGCCGGCATCCGTAAACGACGGACGGCGACCGTGGCGGCAGTCGGCGAACAGCGTGAACTGCGACACCACGAGCACCTCGCCGTCGACATCGGCAAGCGCCAAGTTGGTCTTGCCGTTCTCGTCCTCGTTGATACGCAGCCCGCGGAGCTTGCCCCACAGCTTGTCGGCCTCGGCACGCGTATCGCCATGGCCCACACCCAGCAGCACCAGGTAGCCGCGTCCAATGCGGCCCACGCACTCGCCGTCGACCGTCACGCCGGCGTTGAGCACGCGCTGCACCACCGCACGCACGGTCTACTCCTCGCCCGTCAGCTTGGCGGACAGATGCTCGAGCGCGTGGAAACGATGGCTGATGGCGTTCTTCTCGTCAGCCGTCAGCTCGGCCATGGTCTTGCCCGGCGTGTCGACCGGCAGGAACAGCGGGTCATAGCCAAAGCCGTGATCGCCGCGGCCCTCGTGCGCGATAACGCCCTCGCAAGCGCCCTCGCCATAGGTGACCAAGCCGTCCGTGTCGATGAGCGCAACGACGCTCATAAAGCGTGCGGTGCGGTCCTCATCTGCCACGCCTTCCAGGTTAACGAGAAGCTTGGCGTTGTTGGCGGCATCGTCGCCGTGCACGCCCGCATAGCGCGCGCTATACACACCGGGATCACCGTCCAGCGCGTCGACGACCAAGCCCGAATCGTCGGCAATGGCCATAAGGCCCGTCTCCTCAACCGCGGCTTGGGCCTTGATGATGGCGTTCTCCAAAAACGTCGTGCCGTTTTCCTCGGGATCCTCAAAATCACCCAGCTGGCCGAGCGCCACAAAGCGCACCTCGGGCATGACCTTGCCCAAAATGGCCTCGATCTCGGTGAGCTTATGGGCGTTGCCCGTTGCCACGACGATGGTCGCCGCCGGGTCGAGGGTGTCGATGTCAATCTTCTCAAGTGTCATGACTGGCCTCCTTGTCTCTATAGCAAGCCGCGTGAGGGGCGTTTGGGCACTTGACCTCTCCCCTCTCAGGCGATCGGACCTTTCAACGCAGCATTTCAGCAGATAAAACCTACCAAAATAAACCTGTCCCTTTTGGCAGGTTAGGCGATGGCTTGGCGCTGAAGCTCGATGAGCTCGGCGATACCCTTGTCGCCCAGGTCGAGCAGGGCGTTGAGGCGTTTGCGGTCAAAGGGCGCCTGCTCGCCGGTGCCCTGGAGCTCGATCATCTCGCCGGTGTCGGTGGCGACGAGGTTCATGTCGACCTCGGCATGGCTGTCCTCGGAATAATCGAGGTCAAGCAGCGTATTGCCGTCGACAACGCCCATGGAGATGGCAGCCACCTGGCCGATAAGCGGGATGCGCTCGATCTTGCCCGCCTCGACCCACATGGCGAGGGCGTCGTGCAGCGCCACCCAGGCGCCGGTGATGCTCGCTGTACGCGTGCCGCCATCGGCCTGAATCACATCGCAGTCGACGGTGACGGTGTACTCGCCGAGCGCCTTCATGTTGACGACGGTACGCAGGCTGCGGCCAATGAGGCGCTCGATCTCCATGGAGCGACCCTTGCGGTTGGCGTGCTCGCGCTTGCAGCGCTTGCCGGTCGACGCCGGCAGCATGGCGTATTCCGCGGTCACCCAGCCGGCCTTAGCTCCCTTTCGCCAGCCCGGCACGCCCTCCTCGATAGTGGCGGCGCACAGCACGCGCGTGTCGCCGAACTCGGCCAAACACGAGCCGTGGGCGTGCTTCATGACACCACGGGTGAGCTTAACGGGGCGCAACTCGTTGGCGGCGCGACCGTTGGCGCGGTTGACCTGCATGTACTCCATAGAAATTTCCTTTCGGCAAAAGATGTGGCGAAGGCTTTGGCGGCTGCCTTACATCTATTTCAGCTCATCGATATCGATATGTTCGATGCTCTTGAGCGGCTGTCCAAAGATAAAGCTGCCCGCCACCGCAAACTCGGCAATGTTATCGGCCGTCGTGGCAAAACGATGCTGCGGCTCGGCGGCGTCGCCCGCCAGCTGCTCGCGGCGCGTGAGGATATCGGTCAGCTCGCGCGTGGTCTCCTCGGCGGAACTCACGACGCGCACCCCAGGCCCCAGCGCATGCCGGATAGGTCCCACCAACAGCGGAAAATGCGTACAGCCGAGCACCACGGTATCGATACCGTGGTCGCGCAGCGGCTCAACCGTGGCACCCACCAGCGCACGCACGGCAGGCGTATCGAAGATGTCCTCGTTCTCAAGCCACTGTTCCTGCAGATGTGCACCCGAGGCGAGCTCGTGTTCGACAACCTCGACAAAGCTCGAGGCAGGACAGCCGTATACATCGACGCCGGCATCCAGATCCTGAATGGCGCGCGTGTAGGCGCCCGAGCGAATGGTGAGGTTGGTGGCGAGCACGCCCACGCGACGCGTACGCGTGCTGTTGATTGCTGCACGGGCACCCGGCGCGATCACACCGATCACGGGAACGTCGAGCACCTGCTGGGCCAGACGCAAGGCCGCAGCGGTCGCCGTGTTGCAGGCGATGACCATAATCTTGACGTCGTGCTTCGAAAGCCAACGACCCGCCTGCAACGCAAACGAGCGCACCTCATCCTCGGTGCGCGTGCCGTAGGGGCAGCGTTTGGTGTCGCCAAAGTAGTAGACGGACTCGTGCGGCAGCGCCGTCGCGATGGCGCGCGCAACCGTCAGACCGCCCAAACCAGAATCGAACACGCCAATCGGGCGCGTGTCGCCTGCCGGATTCTCGATATCGGACATTACCTCACCAGTCTCTCTCGAAAAGACATGTCCAAGTGCGGCGGCGGCGCGCTACGAACGCGCCGCGACCAGCAGCTCTGCCGTCGCCGCCCAACCGTCGACAATTTTGCCACGCGTAACGAAAGCGTTCTCGCAAGCAGCCAGGAACTCGGGCGCGCCGGCGCTCGTCAGGCCATTCTCGACCAGGCAGAACGTGCCCACGTGATCGGCCATGTAGAAGTCGGACTCGGAGTCGCCGAGCGCGAGCGTCTCCTCGCGCTCGATCCCCAGGTGCTCGCAGAAGCGCGCAATGGCGACGCCTTTGTTGAGGCCCGCGGGGTTGATGTTGAATGCGCGACCGTCCTCGACGCGATCGAGCTCGAGCGTCGTCGGCTTGGACAGGTGAGTCAGATGGCCGTTGCAAGCCCAGATCAGACCGCAGCCGGCCTCGTCCAGGATGGCCTGGACCTCATTGTCGGGCACATCGCCGCGCATGCCGACGGTGACCTCGCGGTACTTGTAGCCGGTCGACATGTCGTTGTGATACTCGATCTTGTGCGGCCAGCGGGCAAGGATCTTCTCGCACACGCCGGTCTGCTCGATCACCTGGTGCGGAGTAAGGCCGCAGACGGGGTCGTAAGGCATGTCGCCGGTCAGATACTCCCAATCGTTGGCCTTGAGGTCGTACATAACCAGGCCGCCCATCTCACCAATGTAGGAGTTGAGGCCGAGCACGCGCGCGTCCTCGTGGATCATGGTACGGTTGCGGCCCGAGGTGGGAACCACCTGAATGCCAGCACGAGCGAGCGCCACGACGGCCTCGACGAGTTTGGTCGAGGGGTTGCCGTCGTTGTCGCGCAGCACGCACGAGCCGGGTGCGAGCATCGTGGCATCCAGGTCGGTAAAGACGTACTTGACCTTGGCCAAGCGCTCGCGCATCTCGCCCGAAAGCTCGGCAACGGTCGGCAGGGTGTTGTGGGACATGGTTACTCCGTTTACGTAGAAGGGTTTGGACTTGGACGGCATGTTTTGATTGAGGGAACACGCTTATGGCGACAGCGCACTCAGGACGCCGCCGCCATCATGGTTCATTAGTCAAACTGGGTAACATCGATCAGGCGATTGGCCAGCGAAAGGTCGCTCTCGATGGGCACGAACTCGTCGCCCACGTGCATGAGCTCCTCGTCACCCTTTGCCAGCAGCAAGACAATGGTGGGAGCATCGGGGTTGACGTACTCCTCGCGCGCCGCCTTGAACGCCGCATGCACAGCGGCTTCGCGATCGAGGATGATCTTGTTCGGCGTATCGTCGGGAACATGTTCGGCAAGCTCGCGACAGACCTTCATCGGGTCCTCGTGAGCCGGGTCCTCATTGGCAAAGATCATCAGGTCGGAATACGGTGCGGCCTCGCGCGGAAGCTGCTCGCGGCGCTCCTGCGCCTTGCCGCCGGCAGCGCCAAACACCGCAATGACCGGACTAGCGGGAAACGCGCGCTTGACCGACGAGAAAAGCGAGCGGAACGAAAGCTGGTTGTGCGCGTAGTCGACGACACAAATCACGCGGCCGTCCTTCGACTCCACGACCTCCATACGGCCCGGCACACGCAGTTTTGAGAGGCCCTTCTTGATGGCATCGATACCGATGCCGATCTCGCGCGCAGCGGCGATAGCGACCAGCGCGTTCTCCACGTTAAAGTCGCCCGCGATACCCAGCAGGACCTTCTCCCCCGCCTCGGACTCGTCGGCACACAAGCCATGCAAGTTGAACTCGATGCTAAAGCCGACCATGCGTACGTCGCTCGCCCACAGACTTGCCTCGGGATGCTCGACGCCAACGGTCACCAAGCGCTCGGCCGTCGACGCTGCCTCTAGCACACGGTCAACCTCTTCGGTGCCTAGATTCACCACGGCGGTCTTTGCCTGGTCAAAGATCCTGAGTTTGCTCTCAAAATAATCCTCAAACGTGGGGTGTTCGATCGGCGAGATGTGGTCGCGGCCGATGTTGAGGAAGCACGCCACGTCAAACGGCAGATTCTCGACGCGTTGGTACTTGAGCGCCTGGCTCGAAACCTCCATGACCATGGACTGGCGACCGGACGTGCGGCAGTTGGCGATATGGCGCCAGACCTCGGGGGCCTCGGGCGTAGTATTGGTGCTCTCGTAGCACTCGATGCCATCGTCGGTACTCACCGAGCCGATCATGCCGCAGGACTCGCCCGCCGCTTTGATAATCGACTGGAGCATAAAAGCGGCCGTGGTCTTTCCCTTGGTGCCGGTGATACCCACGATCTTGACGTCGTGGTCGGGACGGTCGTAGACCTCCGGCGGCAACAGGGCCATGGCCGTGCGAACGCTATCAACAACCAGCATCGCAGCACCGCTCTCCTGCGCCAGCGGCTCCAGAGACTCGACCAGCGACTCCTCGCACACAAATGCGACGGCGCCCGCATCGAGCGCCATGCTCAAAAACGCGGGCTTAAAGGCAGCACCTTTACAGAAGAACACGTCACCTGCCGAGACCGCGCGCGAATCAAACGAGCAACCGGTCACGGCACGCTCGTCAACCTGCTCTGATGCGCGCAGCTCGCCGCACACATCGAGAAGCTTGGCAAGCGTATCGACCGTGGTCACGGTCGCGGAATCCGAATGGTGCATCTTTCACCTTTCTCAGCCATTTGGCAGGGACGGTTTTCATAGTAACTGAAACGTGCTCGCGCAAAAACGGCTCCCGGAGGAGCCGTTACGCGCAGGCGTTCGTAAGCCGAGGCTAGGCAGCCTGAACAGAAGGCTGGCCCTCGTCGATAAAGAAGCGCTTGTACCACACTAGGAACACGAGCGGCGTATAGATCTTGCGCTGGAAATCGCCCTTGCCCGCAAAGTGCAGATCGAGCAGGTGCATAAGCTCGTCGGTATTGAAGAACTCGCTTGCCCACGGCGCGGTGAAGTACTCCTTGACATAGTCGTACCACTTTTGCTCGCGCAGCCAGTAGACAATCGGCACCGGGAAGCCCACCTTGGGACGGGTGGCCCACTCATCAGGCAACGACTTGTTGGCAGCGTGGCGGAGTACCTGTTTGTTGCCGTTCTCGTTGATGCGGTAGCGGTCGGGAATGTGCTCGGCGAACTCCATGACTTTGCGGTCCAGGAAGGGCACGCGCAGCTCCAGTGAGTGTGCCATGCACATCTTGTCGGCCTTGAGCAGAATGTCGCCCGGGAGCCACATGTTCATGTCCAGGTACTGCTTCTTGACCAGCTCGGGCTGACCCTTCACGCGCGCATAGATGGGAGCGGCAAGCTCGAAGGCGCCATCGCCGGTGTTGTACTCGGGCTTGAGCACGCCGTCGACCTCGCGCTCTGGCCATACCAGAGCCTGTCCCAGGAACGACTTCTCAGGGATCTCGGCACCCTTGACCAGGAAGTTATGTCCCTTGAAGTACGGCATATGCAGCGCCAGATTACCGAGCGCGCGACGGATGGGCAGCGGCACCATCTTTTTGTACTTGCGCACCGGGACCGTGTCCTCGTAGTAGGCGTAGCCGCCAAAGAGCTCGTCGGCGCCTTCGCCCGAAAGCACGACGGTGACGTCCTTGCGGGCCATCTCGGCCAAGAACCACAGCGGCACGGAAGACAGGTTGGACTGCGGCTCGTCCATGTGATACTGGATGTCCTCGAGCGCACCGAAGAACTCGTCGGCGGTAATCATCTTGCGAACGTTTTCGACGCCGAGCTTATCGGAAAGCTCCTTGGCGTAGTTGGTCTCGTTGAAGTTCTTGTAGTCAAAGCCCACCGAGAAGGTCTTGTCGGGCATGAGGCAAGCGGCGATGTAGCTGGAGTCGACGCCACCGGAGAGGAACGACGCGACCTTGACGTCGGCGATGCGATGGGCCTCGACGCTCTCGTGCACGACCTCGTCCAGCTCATCGACATACTCTTCGAACGGCTTCTCGACGGCAGAGTAATCGCAATCCCAGTAGCGCTCGATGTTCATCTTGCCGGTCGGGATATCGACGGTAAAGTAGTGCGCCGGCGGCAGCTTGTAGACACCCTCGAAGAAGGTCTCCTCGGTTGCCGAATACTGCAGCGTCATGTACGGACGCAGAGCCTTTTTGTTGACCGCCTTGTGGAAGTGCGGGTAGTCCAGGAAGCTCTTGATCTCGGAACCAAAGAGCACGCCCGGAGCGCCGTCGCCCGCATCGGCCATGGGATAGTAGTAGAGCGGCTTGATGCCAAAGATGTCGCGGGCGCCAAAAAGCTTGTTCTTCTTTTTGTCCCAGATGACGAAGGCGTACATACCGCGCAGGCGATCGAGAACGGCCTCGCCCCACTCCTCGTAGCCGTGCAGGAGGCTCTCGGTGTCGGCGCCGCAGTGGAACTTGTAGCCCTTGGCCTCGAGCTCAGAACGGAGTTCTTGGAAGTTGTAGATCTCGCCGTTGAAGACAATGACGACGCTACCGTCCTCGTTGGCCATGGGTTGGGCGCCAGCCTCGGTCAGGTCGAGGATCGACAGGCGGCGGAAGCCGAGGGCAACGCGGCCGTCGATAAACTGACCGCCCATGTCGGGACCGCGATGGACGATGCGGTCCATCATCTTGGTGAGCACCTCGGATTGGTTATCCGTCCCACCGACAAAACCGACAAAACCGCACATATACTATCCCCTCTGCTGTTGCTGGGCATCAAATCGAATCAGTAGCTTTTGAGTATACCCGAGGGCGTAAAGAGGGGCGGAATGTTCAGGCAATCTCAACTGAATCAGCTCCGCTGTGACACGCGCGAGTCACCTTTAATGGATATGAGGTGAATGAGGCGATTGTTTTGCTATACTCTCTCCGCACGGGCGATTGGCGCAACGGTTAGCGCAGGTGCTTTACACGCACAAGGCTGGGGGTTCGAATCCCTCATCGCCCACCACTGATTTGATAGGCTCCCAGCAATGGAAGCCTTTCTTTTTTGGGCCCAGCGCATGGGATTCGAACCCGACAGG
>CABTWP010000050.1 GCA_902488525.1 uncultured Collinsella sp. | reverse complement strand
TGTTCTACAGCCAAGTCAACCACGACCGCATCCCGATGGCGTAATCCCTAAGGCAGTTCCACTTATCGCAGCCTCAAACGACAGGTGGTCCCCCTCGGGCCGTGCATAAATCGGAGTATTCTGCAATTTCTCCGCCGGAGACATAGAATCGGCCGATTGTTAGACGAACTTTTAGGGCGAAGAGGCCGTCTAGTAAATATTTATTCCACATTTTTATTAAGCGTGTGGATTAACTACTGTCAAAAAGGCAAAGCCAGCCGCTCGAGCTACCATCTACGGCTGAACAAGTGCTGAATACTCGCGATTTTGCACATCGCAACCAGGGGGACCCGCCCAAAGAGCGTCAAATACAGCGGGGGAACGCCCTATTCGATACCCTCGAGAAGCTCTGACACCGTCATGCCGAGTGCGGGTGCGATCTTAAATAGAACCTTGAGCGTGAAATTTGCCGTCCCATCTTCGATTCGGTCGAGGTAGGGTCGGCTGATTCCTGTCGCCACACAAAAATCAACCTTGGAGATACCAAGGTCCCTGCGTGTCTCTTCGACCCGCCTGCCAAGAATCTGTTTCGCACGTTCGTCCATGCAGCCGAGTTTGAAATGGAGCCGAACATAAACGTAAACTATAGTTTACGTTTTGCCGAATACACAGGAGTTTTCTATGTCGGGTTCTTCGGTCCGCATGTACCGAGCCACGCTTCGCACAAACAGCGCGCCGCCCAAGCTCGTCGTCGTTGAAGCTGAATGCCTTTCGCCCGATGAGCGCACAGCATTTGCATTGCTATCAAGTCGCGTCGCCGCCGTTCTGGTCCCTTGCCCGGCGCGAGGTGAACTTGCCATCCGATGCCAAACGCACGGCTGCTCGCTCAATCAGGCTGCCGTAATCGCAACCAGCCAACGCGGCCTGCCGCTCCTTTTAGAAGCCGGCATAGCACTCGCCCTTCGCGGCGCCGGATACGAAAACGAGGCCGCCGCCGATGCAGTCTTTCAACCACGATCGAGCGGCGGCCTCGCAGCAGCCATCGAATATGCTTGCAGGCTCGTTGCCTAAAAGGACAAGCTAGAAACCAAAGCCAAAGCCCGTTCCGGTAATCGCCGAGTACATAAAGTAAACGTTGATCACGTTGAGGAACACACCCGTAATGCAACCGTTGCGCAGGTAGCGCTCGCACACGATGCGCGCCATGGCGGCGGAGTCGTCATTGTTCTTGGCTTGGCGTCCCGCCGTAAAGTACGTCGCCACGCTCAGCAGCAGATTGAGTACCGGCAGTGCCAGCAGCTCGTAGCTCTTACCCCAACGCGTCACCTCGCCTGCTGCGTTAAACTTTGTTGCCACCTCGGGACCAATGTTGGGGATAACAAACGCTGCAACCACCAGCGGAATCACCGCGAGCACCAGCAGCGCGATGCCCATGTAGCCGGCTTTTTTGCCATATTTAAACATGCGCGTCGCCCTTACACGTTAAAGCGGAAGCGCACGACGTCGCCATCGGCCATGACATAGTCCTTGCCCTCAATGCGCAGCTTGCCGGCAGCCTTAGCGCCCTGCTCGCCGCCGAGCTCGATGTAGTCGTCGTAGCCAATGACCTCGGCCTTAATAAAGCCACGCTCAAAGTCGGTGTGGATGACACCGGCGGCCTGCGGGGCGGTCGCGCCCTGACGCACCGTCCAGGCCTTGACCTCCATCTCGCCGGCCGTAAAGAACGACTGCAGGCCGAGCAGCTTGTAGGCAGCCTGAGCGAGCACGTCCAGGCCGGGCTGCTCCAGGCCCAAGCTCTCCAGGTAGTCGGCGGCGTCCTCGGGATCGAGCTCGGAAAGCTCGGCCTCAATCTTGGCGCAGATGGGCAACGGCTTGACGCCATCGATGGGCGCCAGGTCCTCGTTGAGCATATCCTCGTCCACGTTGGCCACATACAGGATGGGCTTCATGGTGAGCAGGAACAGCCCCTTGGCGGCGGCACGCTCCTCGTCGGTCATCTCCATGGATGCGGCGCGCTTGCCCTCGTTGAGCCAGGCAAGCAGGCGCTTGGCGACCTCGAACTTGGGCATGAGCTCCTTGTCGCGCTTGGCCTCCTTCTCGAGCTTAGGCAGCTGCTTCTCGAGCGTGCCCATGTCGGCCAGGATGAGCTCGGTCATGATGGTATCGGCATCGCCGGCGGGATCGACGAACTCGCCCGTGCGGCCCACCTCACGCATGACGTTGGGGTCCTTAAAGTAGCGCACGACCTCGCAGATGGCATCGGTCTCGCGAATGTTGGCCAAGAACTGGTTGCCCAGGCCCTCGCCCTCGTTGGCGCCCTTCACCAGACCTGCGATGTCGACGAACTCGACCGTCGCCGGCACAATGCGGCCCGGGTTAACGATGTCGGCAAGCTTTTGCAAGCGGCTATCGGGCACGTCGACGATACCCACGTTGGGGTCGATCGTGGCAAACGGGTAGTTGGCGGCAAGGCCGGTCTTTTTGGTAAGCGCGGTGAACAGCGTCGACTTGCCCACGTTGGGCAGGCCCACGATACCGATGGAAAGGGACACGACAGCTCCTTTTGGTACAGGTACTTCTATCCGTATAAGTATAGCGCCGCCGCAGCATCCGGGCGAATCCGGACACCGCGGCGGCGCAAATGAAGCAGAGATAGAGCTCGCTGACTAGTCCGCGAGCTTCTCCACCTGATCGAGCATCTTGTCAAGCTTGGCCTTTGCCTCGGCCTTGGCCTTCTGGGCCTCTTCGTGGGCCTTGGCCTTCTGAGCGGCCTTTTCCTCGGCCTCGGGGTCGACAACGACCAGATTGGACGCATCGTGCTCGACCAGCTTGAGCGCATGCTCGGGGCACACCTTGACGCAGGCTCCGCAACCTAGGCAATACGTGGACTCCAATGCAAAGCGACCGCTTCCCACCAAATCGCAGGCAAACGTGGGGCACACGTTGACGCACTCGCCGCACGACGTGCACTTGTCAAAATCGCATTCCGGTGTGCTCACCTGCATATTCTGGGCAAGCTCGGGGTGGTTCTGCAGCGTCGAGAGCACCAGCTGCCGCCCGTGCGTGAGCGAACGGCGACGCTTGGTCGTCGTGGTGCCGCACATGGTGTTGAGCGTGCGCTCGAGCTGCGTGATCTGGTGACGGTGAGCCTTCAACTTCTGCGTCACCGAGGCCAGCGCCGCCGTCGCCGGATTGAGCTTGGTCACCGTCAGGCCCGTGGTGCGGGCAATCTTATCCATGTACTCCTTGCGCTCGTACTCGCGGCGCTTATGGCATTTGAGGCTCTTGGGGTCGACCTCCAGGCCCATGCCCGTACCCGCCCACTCCTCGGCGGTAGCAATGGCCTCGCCCAGAATGTCCTCGCCACCGGTGTTGCGGCACTTATCGCACACGCCCAGTGGCAGGTAGACGCTCACGTTGGGATAGTCCGCCAGTACCGAGAACCAGGTCTCGGCCGTAATATCGCCCACGCAGGCAACGACGACCTCGTTTTCGCGCGGCATGCGCTTGAGGGCGCGTGTGCAGGTGACGTAGGCGGTCTCGTGGCTCGTAGCAGCGGAGACGATATCGTCATACAGGTTTTTAGGCGCCAGGCGCGGCGAGATGATCGCCTCGGTCGGACAGGCAGCGGCGCACAGGCCGCACTTGCGACAGGAGTCGAGGATCTCGATGGCGTCTTCCTCGACCTCGATAGCGTTGACCGGGCACACGTCCATGCACGCGGTGCAACCGCTCTTTTCGTTTTTGCAGGTCAAGCACGGAATGGTGTTGCCGCGCGGGCGCTCCTTGTAGTCGGCAGGATTCCACTGCGGCGCCGACGGATCGAGTGCATCGGTCACGCCGCCAAGCGGGTTTTTAAGAAAGTCGAAACCCTTGCTGATCTCGATAATGTCATCAAACAGATCGTGTTCCTGCGCCATGCGCGGCCCCTCCCTGAGCAGTGCAAACAAGCAAGAGATAATGATACGCTATCGGCCCACGCCTCGGGCAAATTACACGCGGCGCACCTTTGAGGCAAATAGCCTATGCCTATCGCCGCCTCGATTGCACAAGGTCGATCAAGCGCCTAGCTATGCCTCGCGCATGAGCTGCACGAGCTTTTGTCTGGTCACCTTGGCCTGTTCGTTAGCCATATTGCGTTCGTTTCTAAAGGCCGCATCTGCAACGCTCATCAGGTCGGCATCGGAAATCTCGTCAAGGCCCAGCTCCTCGAGCGTCGTCGGCAGACCGACGCGCTGGCAAAACTCGAGCACCTGATTAAGCTCGGGCGCACGCTCCAGGCGCAGCTGCACCACCAGGCCAAATGCCACGGCCTCACCATGCATGGCCTTGCACTCGGGCAGAATCGTCAGGCCGTTGGCTATGGCATGGGCAAGCGCTAGGCCACCACTCTCAAAGCCAACACCCGAGAGCAGAATATTGCACTCGATCAGGCGCTCAACCGCTGGCGATGTACGGCCCTTTTTGAGATCGCGCTTGGCAGCGACGCCGCACTCCATGAGTGTGTCATAGCAGGCACGAGCCGCAACCAAGGCCAAGTGTCCCGGCGCGCCACCGTGCTCGTTGGCGCCGTGCGCCGCGGCACACGAACGCGCCTCGAAATACGTTGCCAGCGCATCGCCCATACCAGCGACCGTCATACGCAGCGGGGCCGCCGCGACCACGTTGGTATCGACCACGACCAAGTCTGGATTCTTCTCGAGCATCAGGTAGCGGTCGAACGACCCATCCTCGTGATACAGCACCGAAATCGCGCTGCACGGACCGTCCATCGACGCCGCCGTGGGACATACGCACAACGGCAACTCGGCATAAAACGCAACGGCCTTGGCGATATCGAGCATCTTGCCGCCGCCAATGCCCACCACCATGTCGCAATACTCGGCCCGGGCTTCCTTGGCCATTTCGACAACGGCATCTTCCGTACACGGACCGTTGTAAATCTTAAAGAACGGCTCGCTTAGATCTTCATCCAGAAATCCATCGACGATCTGCTTGCACAGCCGATCCTCGGTGCTCTGGTCAAACAGGACATAGGCAGCGCAACCCAACCATGACAAATACCTGCCCTGACGCGAGAGCTCACCCGGCCCCTGAACATACCGGCCAGGACCGCCATAAACCATGGGAAGCGCCATACGAGAATCCGCCCTTCATCAAACAACGATTGGTGCAAAGCAACCTGACCCCTTTGCACCATAGCAAAAAGGGGCAAAGCCACCTGCTGGCTTTGCCCCTTCCTTAGCTTGATTTACTCATCCATGAGATAGTAGTGGCCCAGCGCGTCGGCACCCAGGATGGCGTTTGCGACCATCTCGGGCGTCACCTCAAACGGCATGTTGCACATGGTGTCCTCGGGCGCGCACGCGGCCTCGGCAACAATCATGGCCTGCTCGCGCGTAAGCTCGGCAACGCCAAGTTCCTTCATCGTGACCGGTAGGCCCAGCTCAATGCAGAAGCCCAAGACTTCCTCGAGTTTCTCAGTCGGAGCATCTTCGAGTACCAGCTGGACGATAGTGCCAAAGGCGACCTTCTCGCCGTGATACATGCCGTGGCACTCGGGCAGCATCGTCAGGCCATTGTGGATGGCATGAGCAGCAGCAAGGCCCGAGCTCTCAAAGCCAATGCCAGAAAGCAGCGTATTGGCCTCGATGATGTGCTCGACGGCAGGCGTGAGCGCACCCTTCTCCAGCGCGACCTTGGCCTTGACGCCATCGGCCATAAGCGTCTCGTAGCAGAGCTTGGCGAGCGCCAAGCCAGCCATGCCGCCCTTGCCGCCGGCGCAAGTGCCACCGTCGGCATCATGCGTCGCCTGGGCCTCAAAGTAGGTTGCGAGTGCATCGCCCATACCGGAAACCGTCAGGCGCACCGGGCTCGCCGCGATAACCGTCGTATCCATCAGGACAATGTTGGGGTTTGCCTTAAGGAAGAGATATTTATCGAACTGGCCGTCATCGGTGTAGAGCACCGAAAGTGCCGAGCACGGTGCATCGGTCGAAGCGATGGTGGGGCAAATGATAACCGGGGATTCCAGGTAATAGGCAACGGCCTTCGCGGTGTCGAGGATCTTGCCGCCACCGACGCCGACGATGATGTCGCAACCGTTGTCGCGAGCGAGCGCAACCAGGCGATCGACCTCGCCCTTTGAGCACTCGCCGTTAAAGTCCTCAAACAGCAGCTCGGCCTTAGCCTCGGCAAAGCCGCCCTCGATCTTGGCACCAACGCGCTTCTTGCCCGAAGGCGTCACGATGACGAGGGCCTTAGCGCCGAGCGGCTCGACATAGGAGCCGAGCTTGGCGAGCTCGTCCGGACCCTGGATGTACTTGCTGGGGCTATTGAAAATTGCAGCCATTTTTATCCCATTCTCTAAAAAAGAAAGGGGCTCCGTACGGATACGTGCGGAGCCCCTCGTTACGATAACAAGAGTCGATTAGAAATCGATGTCGGTGTCGTAGTAGCAAGCCTTGAGAATCTTCTCGAAGTCGGCAGCCTTGGTCTCACGCGGGTTCTCGGGCGTGCAGGCGTCCTGCTCGGCGTTCGCGGCGATCTCGGGCAGCTTGGCGAGGAACTCCTCCTCGGAAACCATCTGCGGGTTCTCGGCGTCGACCTTCACGCCACCATTCGCGTAATCCTTGATGGACTGCGGAATGTTGAGCTGGTCGTTGAGGTCGCGAATCTTCTGGACGAGCGCGGCGATGAGCTCCTCGTTGGTCTCGCCGGGAAGGTGCAGGATCTCCTTGGCCACGTAAGCATAACGCTCGGCAGCACGCGGGTCCTTGGAGTTCCACTGGATGACCTTGCCCAGGTACATGGCGTTAGCAGCACCGTGGATGATGTGACCGTTCTCGAAGGCAGCACCGGTCTTGTGAGCCATGGAGTGAACGATGCCCAGCAGGCCCGAGGAGAAGGCGATACCGGCGATGCACTGAGCCTCGTGCATATGCTGACGGGCCTCATGGTCGCCAGCATAGGACTTGGGCAGCCACTCGACGATCTCGCGGATGCCGTGCAGAGCGTTGGCGTCGGTGAACATAGAGGCGCAGGTGGAAACGTAGGCCTCCATGCAGTGGGTCAGAGCGTCCATGCCGGTGTGAGCGCACAGCTTGGCGGGCATGGTGTAGGTGAGCTCGGGGTCGACGATGGCGACATCAGGGGTGATGTTGAAGTCGGCCAGCGGGTACTTGATGCCCTTGGCGTAGTCGGTGATGACGGAGAAGGCAGTGACCTCGGTAGCGGTGCCGGAGGTAGAGGAGATGGCGCAGAAATGAGCCTTCTGACGCAGCTCGGGGAAGCTGAACGGCTGGATGATGTTATCGAAGGACTCCTCGGGATACTCGTAGAAGACCCACATGGCCTTAGCGGCATCGATGGGCGAGCCGCCGCCGATGGCGATAATCCAGTCGGGCTCGAACTCGCGCATGGCCTCGGCGCCCTTCATGACCGTCTCGATGGACGGATCGGACTCGACGCCCTCGAACAGCTTGACCTCGAAACCGCCTTCCTTAAGGTCGTTCTCGACGTCCTGCAGGAACCCGCCGCGGCGCATAGAGCTGCCGCCAGAAACGATGATGGCCTTCTTGCCCTTGAGGTTCTTCACCTCGTGGCGAGCGCCCTCACCAAAGTACAGATCGCGAGGATTGGTAAAACGTCCCATACTGTGCCTCCTAAACAAGCCCCTCTTAGACTTGCGTATATAACGGAGCACCCGATTGGCTCCGTTAGGACCGTTTTGCGCGTTGCCGGCGATGACAATGCGCGATGTCTGAACGTCTCGACGCTCAGACAAACACTATTTTACCGTTCTGGTTGGTCAGTTATTCACCTAAAGCCGCCAATGATGAAACGTTTTTTCTATCCCTGAAGACCCTTGTGCGGCATTCATACTCCCAAGCTGGGCAAACGTTTTATCAAGGTTGACTACATATCCCGGGCAGGACGGTGCCCCTCCAAAATATGCACCGTTCGCCGCCAAAAATCGACCGTTTGCGGCACCGTGATACCACTCGGCCGTCCATGGTGCCGACATTTGTGCGACATCCGTCTTCGTGGTGCAAAGGTGCAAGTCCAAGTGCGGCACCCCCGGTGTGCCACATGCGGGTAAACTAGAACCTTATATAGAGACATTTGAACCCTAACCGCAGCAAAGGAGGCCCCATGGCATTCGATCCCATTCAAGAGGATTGCCATCGCCTCGTTCTTGAGGCCTTGCGCCGCGACAATATCCCGCTCACCGACGCTGCCGCCGTAGAGCGTCTGATGGAACAATTCACCCGCAACCCCGCACCGCTCATCGTGCACGACCGCGACCGCGCCGGGCATCTGATTGCCAAGGTGGTCGAGGCTGTCGACTACCGCATTCCCTTTATCCCCGACGATACCCAGGCAGAGCAAGAAGAAGCCGCAGCCGAGAACATGCTCCGCGAGGCGGCCGCACTCGATCCGGCCAACTGGGATGCCCAGCGCATGCTGACGGCACTCACCGCCGAATCCAACGAGGAATACGTGCAGTATCTGGTGTCCAAGTGCGACGAGGTGGAGCACGATCTGGAGCTCAAGATCGCCTCGGCGCAGGACCCCTACGAGCGCGAGGCCGCAGGCGACCTTATGCGCCGCCCCTACCTGCGCTGGCTTGCCGCCTTGGCATCGCGCGCGCTCATTAGCGGACGCTACCGCATGTCGCTCGAAGCCGCAAATCGCAGCTTGGACTTTGCGCCCAACGACCCCGCTGGTGTCCGCCACACCGCGATGCTCGCCATGGCAAAGCTCGAATACCCCGCCGAGGAGCTCAAGCGCTTTCGCTCCGCTCACTCCGTGCCGTACCTCGCGAATACCCCGCTGCGCCGCCGCCCCAAAGATGCGGAGCGTGACTTGGACCCGTGGACGCTCATCGCGCTGATGAGCGCTGCCTGGCGCGAGCTGGACTACGAGGGTGCCGAACACTACCTGCGTATCCTTGTGCGTTCGTGCCCGCACGCAGCCGAGGCGCTCTACTTCCAAACCGAGTTTCCCGATGGCGTCTATGCCCGCGTCAATGTGAGTGTGGGCTCCACCGACGAACTTGTCCTTGCGCTGTCCGAGGCGACGCCGGTACTGCAGGAGGGCCTGGGCGCCCCCGACAACGCCAGTTTTGCCGCCTGGGTCGCCACCAACGATATCGTGCGTTCCCAAATCGATGAGCGCATACTGCGGGCGGCCGAGCAGGGTTTGCCGTTTAAGGGAGGAGACCTCTAATGGATCCGAGCGTCTACATCCCCGCCTACCTGGAGCGCACCTATCTGGCGTCGCACCCCGAGCTCACCGATGCAGCACGCGAGCTTGTCCATAACGACGTGAACGTCAACCCTCATAAGTATGCGCAGTCCGAGCATGCCCAGGCGCTGCTGTCCTACGCCGGTGTTCATCGCCACCTGCTCGACGAGCTCCATCGCATCGAGGACATGGGCAGCGACGAGGAGTTTGAGCAGACGCGCAACCGCCTGTTCGACGACATGCGCGATGAGCTGCTCAAGATCGTCCGCATCGATGCGTATGTCCTCGATGCCCAGCTGCTCGCCATCATTTTGGCGGACACGCCCGTCGACGCCTGCCTGGGCGACCTGATGAAGCTCGAGGCGACCACGGCCGATTACCTGCAGCAAAGCGTGCCCGGGTTCGACATGGAAGCCCCGCACTACTGGGCCAATAATGTTTTGGCCGATGGTGTCACCGCAGCAGACCTTACCGTGAGCGAGCCGGCTCTTATCGGGTGGCTTCATACGCTCGAGGCCATCTCGCAGCTGTGCATGGCGAGCGCCCGCTACCGTGCTGCCGCCAACTACGCCCGCCGCGTCCTTAAGGCGGAAGGCTACCCCACCCGAGCCGCAGGCACCGTGCTACTCGCCCTCGCTCGCTTGGAAGACGAGGACGGCTTTTTTGCCCTGGCCCACCAGCTCGAGGAGCAGATGGGGGCCGATACCCTCGAGAACTCCCCCTGGTACCTGCTCGCCCGCACGATCTTGCTGTTCAAAACGAACAAGATGCGCCCGGCGACACGCGCGCTGCGTGAGTTTGCCAACCGCTGCGAGGGCGGCGCGTTCTTCTTGCTGAACCCCATGTACCAGACGCCGTACCTTCCCTGCCGACCCGAGCCGCGCGACCCCTGGGACCTCTCGCACCAGGCGGTTTGGGAAGCCGACGGCATCATCTCGGATACCCCCGACTTTGCCCCCTGGGCCAATGCCTGCGAAGGCGTTTCGCAGCTTGCCCAGGAGTTTGCGCGCCGCTACGGCTTTTAACGGCGCAAACGCCACGACCATGTCATTCACGTTAGGAACGGCTTCATGAATCTCCGCTCATCTCTTGCCTGCACCTCGAGCGATATCGCCCGCTGGGGGCTGCGCTCCGTCCTTAAGCGCCAGGGCGGCGTACTCCCCGGCCGCATCGCCATGAAGATCGACCCCGAGCTGCTGAGCGACCTCGCCGGCCTTGTCGACCGCAGCGTGGTGATCACCGGTACTAATGGCAAGACCACCACCTCCAACCTCATCGCCGACGCCGTTGCCGCCAGCGGCGCCACCGTGGTATGCAACCGCGCCGGCAACAACATGGAGCCGGGCGTGGTGGGTGCACTGCTCGAGGCGCGCAGCGGCCTCAAGCGAGCCGGCGGCGGCAAGCGCGTGGGCGTTTTTGAGTGCGATGAGCTTTACACCGTACGCGTTCTGCCCAAGCTCAAGCCGACGTACTTCGTGCTGCTCAACCTGTTCCGTGACCAGCTGGATCGCTATGGCGAGATCGACCATACCCAAGACGTCATCGCCCATGCGTTGGAGCTCTCTCCAACGACAACGCTCATCTACAACGCAGACGACCCGCTGTGTGCCGCGATCGCCGCACGCGTTCCCAATGCAAGCATCGCCTTTGGCATCGACGGCGCCACCGACACCGAGTCCGACCGTATTAGCGACTCGCGCTTTTGCTCGCAGTGCAACGCCCCGTTGGAGTACGACTATGTGCAGTATGGTCAACTCGGCGCCTACCATTGCCCCTCGTGCGGTTGGGCACGCCCCGCACTGGTCCGCCGTGTGACGGGCGTGGAGCTCGGCTGCGACGGCTACGGCTTTGACCTGGTCTTTGGATCTGCGTCCGACGCGGCTGCCGTACACATCGCCACGCGCTACAACGGCCTGTACATGGTCTACAACGTTGCCGCTGCATTCTTTGCCGCACATGAGTTAGGCGTGGATACGGCGCACCTGCAGCCCACGCTCGATGCCTACGTCCCCGCCGGCGGACGCATGGGCCGCTGGGATATCGCCGGCCGCACCGTCGAGGCCAACCTGGCCAAGAATCCCGTAGGCTTCGATCGACAGATCCAGTCCATTAAGACGGCGGGCGGCAGACTCTGCGCTTTCTTCCTCAACGACAACGACGCCGACGGACACGATGTATCGTGGATCTACGACGTCGACTTTGAGCGCATCGCCGGCACGCCGGGTCTTGTCGCCTTTGCCGGAGGCACGCGTGCGCACGACATGCAGGTACGCCTCAAGTACGCCGGCATCGATGCCGCGATAATCTCGGACGTCGCCCAGGCAATTGGCGCCGTGGCAGACGAGGCTGCCGGCGACACTTTCTACGCCGTCGCTAACTACACGGCCTTCCCGCCGCTGGTCAAGGAGCTCGACGGGCTGAAAGGCGCTGCCGCCGACGCTGTTGCCGGGCGCGCCGTAGCCCGTGCCGACGGCAGCGCTCTTCCTGTCGGCATCGTACCAGTCGAGCTTTCGCGCCCGCTGCGCATCGTCTACCTGTATCCCGATGCCCTTAACCTCTACGGTGACGGCGGCAATGTTATCGCGCTCGAGCGCCGCTGCGTCTGGCGTGGCATTCCCGTGCGTGTAGACGAGGTCCGTATGGGCGAAACGCTTGATTTGACCGATGCCGATATCGTCATGATGGGCGGTGGCTCCGACCGCGACCAGCTAGCCGTGGCACACGAGCTGCTCGCCCAAAAAGACAAGGTCGCGGCCTATGTTGAGGACAGCGGCTCGCTGCTCGCCATCTGTGGCAGCTATCAGCTGCTCGGCCGTTCGTACTATATGGGCGAGGATCGCATTGAGGGCCTGGGCGTCATTGCCGCCGAAACCGTACGCGGCTCCGACCGCCTGATCGGCAACGTAGCCGTCAAAACCGATCTGGCACCTGAGCCCTTTGTGGGATTCGAGAACCACGGTGGCCGCACGCTTTTGGACGCCGAGGCCACGCCGCTCGGAACGTCCGTCGTCACGGGCACCGGCAACAACGGCGACGATGGCTTTGAGGGCCTGATCTACAAGGGCGTCATCGGCACGTACCTGCATGGCCCGGCGCTGCCCAAGAACCCCGAGCTCGCCGACTGGCTGATCGCCCATGCCCTCGAGCACCGTGGCGATGCACAGGCCGCCGCCCTGCTGCCGCTCAAGCCCCTCGACGACACCTACGAGCACGCCGCCCACGACGCCGCCATGAAGCTCCTCCCCTAACGCCCCAACCACCACAAAGGGGACAGGCACCTTTGTGGTGGTTTT
>CABTWP010000049.1 GCA_902488525.1 uncultured Collinsella sp. | reverse complement strand
TAGCCCTCCTGGTCGAAGTGCATGATCTCGATCTTCTCGGTCTCCTTCATTCCCGCTCCTTTCACGAGCAGTTTGAATTGTCGCACGGAATGAACGGGCTTGCCGCCCCGTCGCACCGCTTAACCTTGTGGACATCTTGGCCCCAAGCTCAACAATTCAAAGGTTCTTAATACCAGTGAACGATTACAGGTTAGCCGTTTTTAATACCGATTTTATGATTTCATCCTCCCCTCTCGGTAGACGGTCAGTTTTTGCCGCTCATCGGTCAAGCGACATATATCCGTAAAAACGAGCGCCCCCGCCATGCGCAGGGACGCTCTAGACGCTAATAGTTGTAGGTATATCCGCCGGCGTCGCCGCGGGTAAAAGACTTGGCATGCTCGATTGCCTGCCCACTCGAGTCATAGGTCAGGCCTTCCAGCACGAGCGCCAGATCGCCCGGCTCAAGATTGAGCAAACTCGCATCGCGTGCGCCCAGCGCCTCGATATCGAGTTTCTCTACCGACTGATCTGGCTTGCGTCCCAACATATCGTAGGTCTCGAACAGGCTGAAGACCGAAATGTCCACGTCTTCGATGCCCGGAAACAGCAGGCACGGAATCAGTGTCATCTCGATCGATACGGGCTCACCATCGATGCAGTTGAGGCGGCGCACCGAGTAAAGCAGATCGTCCTCGGCGATGCCAAACAAGTCGGCATAATACGGGCCGGCGTAGCGTTTGGAGCGCGCCAGGATGCGCACCGACGGCGTCGCGCCCGATGCCAAAACCGACTGGCGGAAGCCGCCCTTGCGTTCGTGCTCGTCAAACCACTTGTGTCCCACAAAGGCGCCTTTGCCCTGCACGCGACGAATCTGGCCACTTTTGACCAGCTCGTCCATGGCGCTTCGGATTGTCAGGCGTGTCGTGCCAAACTCCTCGGCCAGCTCGTTTTCGGACGGAATCATCGAGCCCGTCGGGTAGTCGCCGCGCTCGATTCGCTCCGCAATGCAGCGGCGAATTTGTTTGTAAACCGGCAAGTCTTCTACTGCATCAGCCATTCGACACCCACCTTCGTCGCAACGCCGTCTGCCTCGCCGTTATCGGCAAAACGATACTTGGTCGGCAGAATCACGGACTTGCAATACTCGACAAAGCCATCGTTCTCGTCACGCTCGTGCGAAGCCTTGTAAAACACCGACGTGCCCTCCTGAGCACCCAGCAACTTGGCCTCGTCGGCGTTCAGACGGCTGATGGAAATATGCTCCTTGCCGTGCGCCACATGGACATTCCCCTCTTTGAGCAAAACGTCGTAGAGGCTTTCCTGCTCAAAATCGTGATCGGGAAGCGAGGGGCACAAAGACAGATTGACGTGAGCCGTCTCAATCGACGCCGGGGAACCATTAACCACGCGCACGCGCCGAATGCAGAAGAGCGGCATGCCCAGGTCGATCTGGGCTTTTTGGGCCAGATCGATATCGGCGTACACGACCTTGGACCAAACCAGGCGTGCGGTCGACTTTGAGCCAACCCTCTCCACCGCCTGCGTATAGTTCCATGTTTCCTGAAAGATATTCAGCGGTTTGGGAGGACACACATAGGTGCCCGAACCGCGGCGGCTTTCCAAAGTTCCGCACGAAATAAGACGCGTGATCGCAGCGCGCAACGCCATGCGCGACACGCCCAGCTCTTCACAGAGCACACGCTCGGCGGGCAGCCGGTCACCACCCTGCAGGTCATAATGTTTGATATACCAAAGAATGCCCTCAAAGGCGCGATCTTTGGGCGGAATCGCATATGGTTCACTCGACATGGGCAAGGCTCCTCAACCGCTTGATGCTGCGGGCATCATTGCTCCGGACGCCCCATGGCGTCGAAGGCTTCTTTGATCTGCTCCGCAACGTTCCGATACGATCGATATAGGCCGGAGTCTCGCTTGACTTCGCCCGCGGTCACCGGAATCTCAAGCTTCGAAATCTCATCCTCGCCGGTTTGCACGGCAACGATGACACCCATACCAAGGCACATATTACGCTTGGCAGCGTTGTTTTTGGTAGCCTGAGCTGGATTAATCAAAATCTGCTGAGCTAGTTCGCGCTTGCTAACCTCCGGCACATCCTCGGGATTTCCGGTCTCGACAATCTCGCACTGCAACACGTCCGCATAGTCAAAAATCTTCGGCTCGCCGCCGCGCTGATGTACGGCCCACTTGCGATGCGTGGCATCCTGGTAGATAGCCGGCAAAAACGTAAACCGCGGCGGGTCCAAAATCGTATCCGTGATGGTAAACACATCGGGATCAAAGGCATCCTGCGGGTTTTTCTTCTTGAACAGCCCCATATCAGCCTCCCGTACTAGTATTAAACAACTCAAGCTGAATATAGCACCAATTTCAAGCCGCTGCCTTACCCTATCGGTGCGCGGCGTCTATGGCTCGCCCAGCGGAAGAGTTCACGGACGAGCGCCGGGGTGCCTGCCGGCAAATAGCGGACACTCCGCATGCAATCTATGCAAACAAACAAGTACGCTTAGCTACATTCGGTAAGATCGAGCACGCTGCCCTTCACGATAAGCGCCGGCTCCAGAACGACTTCTTCGGCACGTCTACCGCCCCTACCGGCAAGGCGCTTGGACATGCAGCCAAAAGCATGCTCCGCGAGGACGCCCGGATCCTGCTCGATCGCGGTCAGCGCCGGCTCAAAAAGAACGTCGGCCGCCGAGTTGTCATAGCTTACGACCGAAATATCGCCCGGGATGCTCTTCCCCATCTCGTGTAAGCGCTTGAGCAGACCGAGGGCGATGTTATCCGAACTTGCGAACACAGCGGTGGCATCAGTTGCGAGCACCGCCTCCGAGGCCTCATAGGCACTCGGAATGTAGTACTCGCTCTCAAACTCCAAACGTGCGTCGATAGGCAGGCCAACCTCGCGCAGCGCGCGCTCATAGCCGGCAAGTCGCTTACGCCCCGTATTGGAACGGCGCGCGTTAACCAAGCAGGCAATGCGACGGTGGCCCTGCTCGATCAGATAGCGAGTGGCCATGTAGCCACCCATCTCGTGGTCGAACATCACCTTGTCGCACTCAAGCCCCTCAATGGCACGGTCGACCATCACGGCAGGGATAGGCAGATGGCTGACTTCTTCGCGCAGGGCGCGGTCGTCGGAGAACTCGTCGCCTACGACCAGGAAGACGCCATCAACGCCGCGCGTCACCAGCTGGCGCAGCAGCTCCAGATCGTCATCGGCGCTTCCGCCCGAGCTGGTAATGAAGAGCGCATAGCCGTCCTCGCGGCAGCGCTTTTCCAGGCTACCGGCGAGCGAGGCAAAAAAGCGGCTCTCGATGTTAGGGACGATAAGGCCCAGGGTGCGCGACTCGCGCATGACCAGGCTGCGCGCGATCTGGTTGGGAACATAGTGGTTGCGCGCCGCGACCTCTTTGATGAGCTTGCGGTTTTCTTCCGAGATGCGACAGGGCCGATTATTGAGCACAAGCGAGACCGACGAGGGGGAAAGCCCCACCTCCTGGGCGATCTGCTTGAGGGTGACTTTGTTGGCCATCTCGCTCCTTCCGGGTTTACGCGCAATCTCTTGAAAGTATAGCGACTACCCCTCTACCTCGGTGATAAACACTTTACCAATCCGGTAGACGGCTGTTTTATCGCCGCCAGCGCACCAAATCCGTCCGGGTGGGGTATATTGCAATCGATTGATGACAACGACCACCAAAAGGCGGATATTCGTATGCACGAGAACGACTTTTTTAACGAGGACCTGCTGTGCGCGCTTGCTGGCGTTGCCGGCGAGGACAACGTACTGATGAGCGAGCCCATGCGCGAGCACACCACGTTTAAGATCGGCGGCCCGGCCGACGTCTTTGTCACGCCCGATACCGAGCAGGGCCTCGTCGCCACGCTCGATACCTGCTATCGCTGCGATCTGCCCCTCACCATCGTGGGCAACGGCTCCGACCTACTCGTCGGCGACAAGGGCATCCGCGGCGTCGTCGTGGCGCTGGGCGAAGGCCTCTCCGACATTACGGTCGACGGCACGCATGTCACGGCGGCAGCCGGTGCCTTGCTTTCCGATGTCGCCGCGGCGGCAGCCGAGGCCGGCCTTACCGGCATGGAGCCCATCTCGGGCATCCCCGGATCGGTCGGCGGCGCCTGCTACATGAACGCCGGAGCTTACGGCGCCTGCATGGCCGATGTGCTGGAGTCCGCGCGCGTCTACAAACCTGCTCGCCAGCTCGACGACGGCACCCGTGGCAGCGGCAACATCATCGAGTTCGATGTCGATGAGCTCAACCTAGGCTATCGCAAGAGCCGCATTGCCGACGACGGCTTCATCGTGCTTTCGGCCACCTTCAATCTCGCTCCGGGCAACGCCGCGATGATCAAGGCCGACATGGACAACTACCGCCAGCGCCGCGAGGACAAGCAGCCACTCGACATGCCGAGCGCCGGCTCCACCTTCAAGCGCCCCGAGGGCTACTTTGCCGGCAAGCTCATCATGGACGCCGGCCTGCGAGGACACGCCGTTGGCGGCGCGCAGGTGAGCGAGAAGCACTGCGGCTTCATCGTCAACGCCGACCACGCCACCGCCGCCGACGTCGACGAGCTCATCCGCCACATCCAGGCAACCGTCAAAGACCAATTCAACGTAGACCTAGAACCCGAAGTCCACCGAGTAGGCGAATTCCTCTAAAAGAGAAGGCCCCGAAAGGGGCCTTCACCATATTTATTCAGATAACCCAGTCCGGTGTGTCGCGCCCCGAATCCGAGAGGGCCGGGACAGTCCGAGAGGCATAAGGTTGATCGCGAGTTCCGCACGAGCCGGAGAGCACTTAATGTGCTCTCCGTGCGAGCAGGACTGCCCGAGCAGGCAACCTTATGCCTCTCGGACTGTCCCGGACCAAGCCGCAGCTACGACAGCGCAATACCGCCGAGCCAGCCCCAACGCACGCCAGAGCCAGTGCCATAGAAGCTAATAAACGAATCGAGCGACTTAGACGTAATGGCGCCCTCGTTGCTCATAACGATGCCGCCGCCAACGTAGATACCCACATGACCGTAGATAAGGCCCGGAGCACCCGTGCCGCTGTGCGAGGAATCGGCCACGATCATGCCCACCTGCAGCGCCGAGCGGTCGGAGCTATAGCACCAGGCGTTAAACATGTCGCACGCATTGCCGCCAAAGTAGCCAACGCCGGCGTTACGGAAGACATTGGTGACCCACG
This sequence comes from uncultured Collinsella sp., assembly GCA_902488525.1. GTDB lineage: Bacteria > Actinomycetota > Coriobacteriia > Coriobacteriales > Coriobacteriaceae > Collinsella. Next base: position 7,475 of record CABTWP010000049.1, on the reverse strand, counting down.
CCGCGCACCAGTTCTGACCCGGCGAAGGCGTGGAGTAGCACGCGTTGACGACAGCCTGCTGCTTGCCCGAGCCGGCATTCTGCTGCGGAGTTCCGGGCGCGTACGATCCACCACCCGAGCTCGAACCACCCGAGTAGGAATTGTTCTTGTTCGCGGCAGCCGCGGCAGCGGCAGCCTTCCTAGCGGCCTCCTCAGCCTGGGCGGCAGCGAGGATCTCGGAATCGCGCTGAGCCATGAGCTCCTTGACGTCGTCGGAAAGACCGTTCAGCACGGTCTGGACTTCTTGCTGCTTGGCCTGCATGTCCTGCATCTGGGCAGTCTGCTGGTCCTTGAGCTTCTCTAAGTCGGCCTTCTGCGACTCGAGCTCGGTCTTTTGCGCATCGAGCTCTTCCTGGATGGTCTGAATGTCCTCGATGGCGTCGCGGTCGCTCTTGTTGATCTTCTCAACGTAATGCGCGTTGGCGACGAGTTCCTCAAACGAGCCAGAGGCCAGCAGCAGCGACAGGATGTTCGTGCCGCCGGACTTGTAGCTGGCGGCCACGCGATCGGAAAGGTCGTTGCGCTTCTTCTTGAGCTCGGCCTTCTTTTCATCGATCTGGGCCTGCGTGTCGTCAATCTTGCCCTGGACATTCTCGATGTCGTTGAGGGTCTGGGCATTCTTGTTGGCCAGCGCCGCATACTCATTTGCGATGCTGTCGAGCTGGGCCTGAACCTCGTCGAGCTGGGCCTGGGCGGCATTCAGTTTATCGGTGGTTTCTTTGGAAGCCTCCGCCGCATGGGCGCGAGCGGGCAGGCCAAAAAGAACTGCCGCAGAAGCGGCGCCGAACAGGGCCTTGAGGGCAGTGCGGCGCGAGAGCTCCTGGGAAAGGATGGAATCGCTGTTTGGTGACATATGTACTCCGTTACATGCTTATTTATATGTCGCTCAACTCATACATATTAGCGTACATATGGCGCGTCCCAACGATTTCCACGAACGGCAGGAAACTGCAAGGTCAGCGGCTCGTAAGCAAATGCCAAAGATCAGGTTATGCGTACGCAAGCTCTTCTATGAGTACGTTAGCACAATCCTCTGCTTTTCCTACAGCGCACGATTTGGGCGTCCCTCCCTGCGCTATACTCCCCTGAAGAAGTGTTCCTGATTCGATAGGAGACTACATGTCCAAAGCACTCGACCCCAAAGACACCTGTGTCCTCGTTACCGGTGGCGCCGGCTTTATCGGCTCGCACACCGTCGTTCAGCTGCTCGAGGGTGGCTACCAGGTCGTCATCGTCGATGATCTCTCCAACTCCAGCGCCGTCGCCGTCGACCGCGTCAAGACCATCGTGGGCGACGAGGCCGCCAAGAACCTCACCTTCTACGAGGCCAACGTGCTCGACCGCGATGCGATGAACAAGATCTTCGATACCCATCAGATCGACCGCGTCATCCACTTTGCCGGCTTTAAGGCCGTCGGCGAGTCGGTGAGCAAGCCCGTCGAGTACTACCACAACAACATCGAGAACACCCTGGTGCTCATCGACGTCATGCGCAACCATGGCTGCAAGTCCATCATCTTCTCGAGCTCCTCGACCGTCTACGGCGACCCGGACAACCCGCCCGTCACCGAGGAGGATCCTAAGAAGCCCGCGACCAACCCCTATGGTTGGACCAAGTGGATGATCGAGCAGATCCTTATGGACGTCCACACCGCCGACCCCGAGTGGGACGTCGTGCTACTCCGTTATTTCAATCCCATCGGCGCCCATCCGTCGGGCCTGATCGGCGAGGATCCCAAGGGCATCCCCAACAACCTGGTGCCCTATGTCGCCCAGGTCGCCGTGGGCAAGCTCGAGGCCGTTCAGGTCTTTGGCAACGACTACCCCACCCCCGACGGCACCGGCGTGCGCGATTACATCCACGTGTGCGATCTGGCATCTGGTCACGTGGCCGCCCTCAACTGGATGAACGGCAAAACCGGCGTCGAGATCTTTAACTTGGGTACCGGCACCGGCACCTCGGTACTCGAGGTCGTCGCCGCCTTCTCCAAGGCTTGTGGCAAGGAGCTGCCCTACGTGATCCGCGAGCGCCGCGCCGGCGACATCGCTGCCAACTGGTGCGATGCCTCCAAGGCCGAGCGCATGATGGGCTGGAAGGCCCAGTACGACATCGCGGACATGTGCCGCGATAGCTGGAACTGGCAGAGCCACAACCCCAACGGCTTCGCCGACGCCGAGTAGCAAAACCTACATACCGCTCTTGCCCCGATCTCACGTTGTGAGGTCGGGGCTTTTTCATGGCATGTAACCATTCGCCGAAAATCGACCAACTTTTTTATCTTGCCTGTACATGTTTAAACAACATGTTTTACAATAGGCGTATCGAATCAGAACATCGGAGGCGGACTGCACACCCATCGGCAGGCCGACCCCACAACAAGAAGGTTGGTGAGCGCATTCATGGAGCGTGCAAGCGGCGTCCTCATGCCCGTCTCATCTCTGCCCGGACCATACGGAATCGGCGGCTTTGGCTGGAATGCCTACGACTTCGTCGATTTTCTCGCCTCGTGCAAACAACATTACTGGCAGATTCTGCCCCTTACGACGACCAGCTATGGCGATTCGCCCTATCAGTCGTTCTCGGCCCGCGCAGGCAACCCCAACTTTATCGACTTTGCCGAGCTTATCGAGGCAGGGTATCTGGAGCAGCACGATATCGATGGCGTGTATCTGGGATCCGACCCCAGCAATGTCGACTACGGTGCTATCTTTGGTGGCCGCCGTCAGATTCTCGACCGCGCCGCTGAGCGCTTTGCTGCCGACAAGCCGGCCGATTTCGATGACTTTATCCAGGCCAACGAGGACTGGCTCATCCCCTACTGTGAGTTCATGACCGTCAAAGAGGAGTGCGGTCTCAAGGCGTTTTGGGAGTGGCCCGCGGAGCTCCGCACCCGCGGCGAGGCTTCTGCCAAGGTCTGCGCCGACCATCCAGCGCGTATGCTCTACCACCAGATGACGCAGTACTTCTTCGATCGCCAGTGGAGCCGCCTCAAGGCCTATGCCAACGAGCGCGACATTCTCATCATCGGCGACCTGCCCATCTATGTCTCGCGTGACTCCGTCGAGATGTGGGCGACGCCTGAGCTCTTTAAGATCGACGCCGCCGGCAATCCCGTGAGCGTCGCCGGCACGCCGCCCGACCAGTTCTCGGCCACCGGCCAGTACTGGGGCAACCCCATCTACGACTGGGACGCCATGGAGTCCGACGGCTTCTCCTGGTGGGAGGACCGCATTCGCGCCGCCCTCGACATGTACGACGTCATCCGCCTGGATCACTTCCGCGGCTTCGAGGCCTATTGGGAGGTGCCGTTCTCCTCGCCCGATTCGTCCTACGGTTCGTGGACGCAAGGTCCCGGCCTCAAGTTCTTCAAGACGCTCGAGGAAAAGCTCGGCACGCTGCCCATCATCGCCGAGGACCTGGGCTTCCTCACCCCCGGCGTCATCGACATGCGCGACAACTCGGGCTTCCCCGGCATGAAGATCCTGCAGTTTGCCTTTGAGGGCACCAACTCGTACTACCTGCCGCATAACTACATCGCCAACACCGTCGCCTATGTGGGCACCCACGACAACGAGACGGCGCGCGGTTGGTTTGAGGGAACGGCCACCCCGCGTCAGCGCGAGCAGGCAGCCCTGTACACCCATCAGCAGGCCGGCGAACCCATGGCAGATGCACTCAACCGCACCATCGCCGCCAGCGTGAGCGACACGTGCATCTACACCATGCAGGACCTGCTCAACTTGGGCAACGAGGCGCGCATCAACACCCCTGCCACGCTGGGCGGCAACTGGACCTGGCGCATGCTCGACGGCGCCATCACCCGCGAGCTCGAGCACAAACTCACCGACTGGACCGAGACCTACTTCCGCATCCCGTCGGAAGCCGAAATCGAGCTTCCTCAATAGGAGCTACCGCGCCCGACCCCTCCCCACCGTGCGGACGCGCTTGCTTTTCCCGCGCGAGGCCACCCCAATCCCCTCGCGCGGGCTTCTTATGAATTGCAGACATGAAACAACCCATCACAGGAGAAAACATGCCCCAAATTAACCTCATGGAACTCGCCGAGCAGTCTTTTGGCACCTCGCTCGAGCAGCTCGACGACCGTCGCATTTACAAGCTGCTGGTCAAACTCGTGCAGGAGCGCTCCGCCGCCTGCCCGCTCAACAACGGCAAGAAAAAGCTCTATTACATTTCCGCCGAATTTTTGATCGGCAAGCTGCTCATCAACAACATGATCGACCTCGGCATCTACGACGAGGTTAAGGACCAGCTCACCGCCGCAGGTCACGACCTCAACAAGATCGAGGAATTCGAGGTCGAGCCGTCACTCGGCAACGGCGGCCTGGGCCGCTTGGCCGCATGCTTCCTGGATTCCATCGCCACGCTGGGCTTGACCGGCGATGGCGTGGGCCTCAACTATCACTACGGTCTGTTCCGTCAGCGCTTTGTCGACAACCAGCAGAAGGCCGTCCCCGACGAGTGGCTCGGTGAGCAGGACATCCTAGTCGACGATGACCGCTCCTACACCGTCGAGTTCGGCGATTTTGCCGTTACTTCCAAGCTCGTCAACATCGATGTGCCCGGTTACGGCCAGCCCACCAAGAACCGCCTGCGCCTGTTCGACCTGGCAAGCGTCGACGACGGCCTGGTCCCCGGCAGCTCCATCGACTTCGACAAGACCGAGATCGCCAAGAACCTCACCTTGTTCCTCTACCCCGACGATTCCGACGAGCAGGGCCGCCTACTTCGCATCTATCAGGAGTACTTCATGGTGAGCAACGCCGCCCAGCTCCTGATCGACGAGGCCGTCGAGCGCGGCAGCAACCTGCACGATCTGGCCGACTACGCCGTGGTCCAAATTAACGACACGCACCCCACCATGGTCATCCCCGAGCTCATTCGCTTGCTCACCACCGAGCATGGCATCGAGTTTGACGAGGCCGTGACCATCGTACGCTCCATGGTCGCCTACACTAACCACACGATTCTTGCCGAGGCGCTCGAGAAGTGGCCGCTCGCCAGCCTGCAGAAGGTCTCCCCTGCCATCGCCGACATTATCGTCAAGCTCGATGAGATCGCGAAGGCCGAGCACGATGACCCGCGCGTCGCCATCATCGACGAGCACGACACCGTCCACATGGCCCACATGGACATCCACTTTGGCTTCTCCATCAACGGCGTAGCCGCCCTCCACACCAAGATCCTGGAGGACACCGAGCTTCATCCGTTCTACGAGATCTATCCCAAGAAGTTCTCCAACAAGACCAACGGCATCACCTTCCGCCGCTGGATCCATGGGGCCAACCCCGCGCTCGCCAGCCTGCTCGACGATGTGATCGGCACCGACTGGCGCAGCACCGGCGATCTGAGCAAACTCGCCAAGTTCGCCGACGACAAGGACGTTCTTGAGCGCCTGGCCGCCACCAAGGTCGAAGCCAAGGCCATCATGCGCCAGTTCATGGCGCTCGAGCAGGGCGTGACCATTCCCTCCAACGCCATCATCGACGTTCAGGTCAAGCGCATCCACGAGTACAAGCGTCAGCAGATGCTCGCGCTCTACATCATCTGGAAGTGCCTCGATATCAAGAACGGCAACAGACCTAAGCACCCCGTCACCATCATCTTTGGCGGCAAGGCGGCGCCTGCCTACACTATCGCGCAGGACATCATCCATCTGATCTTGACGCTGTCGCAGTGGATTGCAAACGACCCCGACGTGGCTCCCTACCTGCAGGTCGTCATGATCGAGAACTACAACGTCACCGCCGCCGAGCGCGTGATCCCCGCCGCTGATATCTCCGAGCAGATCAGCCTGGCCTCCAAGGAGGCGAGCGGCACCTCCAACATGAAGTTCATGCTCAACGGCGCCCTAACCCTGTGCACGCTCGACGGCGCCAACGTGGAGATTGCCGAGCTCGTGGGCGACGAGAATATCTATACCTTTGGTGCCTCGTCCAAACAGGTCGAGCAGCTCTATGCCGACGGCACCTATGACGCCGGTGTGCTCTACCGCAAGCCCGGCATTAAACTGCTGGTGGACTTCATCACCAACCCGGCCTTTATGGCGACCGGCAACGTCGAGCGCCTGCAGCGCCTGCACGATGACATTAAGGGCAAGGACTGGTTTATGGCCCTGCTCGACATTGAGGAGTACATCCAGACCAAGGAGCGCGTGTTGGCCGACTACGAGGACCAGGACGCCTGGATGCGCAAGACGCTCATCAATATCGCCAACGCCGGCACCTTCTCGTCTGACCGCACGATCTCCCAGTACAACGACGAGATTTGGCACCTGAGCTAATTTCGCTTCCCTTACCCATCCTCTTGAGAAACGGAGTCGTGGCAACACGGCTCCGTTTTTTGTGCCCGCACGTTACCCTGTGACCCGACTCGGCCAAACAATCTCGATCTGTAACAACTACTCGGTAAAAACGGGCCCAGCTGTTACAGATTGAGACATACCAGCCCCTCCCCTTGGGTTTATCTCAATCTGTAACATCTAGCAGCTGAAATTCACCTTTGGTGTTACAGATTTAGATGAAATGGTTAGCTCAGCGGAACCATCTCGATCTGTAACATCTAACGTCCGAAATCGGCCCTACCCGTTACAGATCGAGACAAACGACCGGTCAGACAGCCCCAACACAAAGAAAGGCTCCCCTCTCGCCCAGTGGACGGGAGGGGAGCCTTATATGTGACCGCGGCAAAAGGATGGCAATACCGCAGTCGCCCAAAGGGAGGGCCTGGATGCACCGGGCCTAGATAAGGTTCTTGCCAGAGACCTTATCGAAGAGGTGGGTCGCGTTCTTCTCGAACTTGAACCAGATGGTGTCGCCAGCCTTGAGCGCGCCCTTGGCCTCGAGGTCGACGACGGGGATAATCAGGACAAACTGGCCGTCGGGAGCGGTCACGTGGACATGCTCGGTCGAGCCCATGAGCTCGGTCACCTCGACGGTACCCTGGAGCGCGCCCTCCTCGCCCTTGTCGGCAAGCAGGATCTGCTCGGGACGCACGCCGGCCGTAATCTCCTTCACGTCGCCGCCGTCCCAGTTGAGGGCAAGCTGAGCGCAAGTCTCGGGGGCGAGCGCCACGTTCATATCCTCGGTCTTGACGGTAAAGCCGTTGCCCGAGCGCACCAGCTGGGCATCGAAGAAGTTCATCTGCGGCACACCGATGAAGCCGGCGACGAAGATGTTCGCGGGATGGTTGAAGACCTCCTGCGGCGTGGCGATCTGCTGGACAACGCCGTCCTTCATGACCACGATACGGTCACCGAGGGTCATAGCCTCGGTCTGGTCGTGAGTAACATAAATGAACGTGCCCTTGATCTCGTGGCGCAGCTTAATGAGCTCGGCACGCATCTGGTTACGAAGCTTGGCGTCCAGGTTGGACAGCGGCTCGTCCATCAGGAAGACCTTGGGGGCACGCACGATGG
>CABTWP010000048.1 GCA_902488525.1 uncultured Collinsella sp. | reverse complement strand
GTAGAGGTCGACTATCTGCCTCTTGAACTCGTCGGTGAAATGCCTCGGGTGCCTGGGGTCCCTCATATACGGCCCTCCCGTCTCCTGCGCCCCTCCCGGAACTGTCCACATCAGTGTAGCCAATCCACCCAGGGCGCCGCCTCGGCCCACACGCAGCGCGCGAGGTCGGGGTCGTCCTGGTAGACCGCGGCGTGCACGAGGTCCCTGACGGCCGCCTTGGAGTCCTCGGGCCTGCCCGAGCAGGCGCTCTGGAGGTTGCGCTGCAGGTGCGTCACGCAGCGCTGCCAGGCGCAGCCCTGGAACAGGCGCGAGACGGCGGCCACGAGCCCGGCGTGGCTGTCGGAGACCACGAGGCGAACGCCGGCCAGCCCGCGCTCGCGCAGCCCGCCGAGGAATGCCGCCCAGGAGTCCTCGCTCTCGGTGTCGACCACGTCGCAGCCCAGGAAGTGCTTGCGCCCGTCGGCGCCCAGCCCGATCGCGGTCACGACGCCCTGCGAGACGACCGACGAGCCGACCCTGCAGCTCATGTAGGTGGCGTCGAGCCACAGGTAGCAGCACGGCGTGCCCGAAAGGTCGCGGCGGCGGAACTCCGCCACCTCGGCGTCGAGGTCGGAGCAGAGGCTCGAGACCTCCGAGCTCGACAGCGAGGATATGCCCAGCTTGGACGCCACGCGCTCGACCTTGCGGGTGGACACGCCGCACACGTACATCTCCTGCACGATGGCGGCCACCGAGGTGTCGACGCGCGACCATCGCGCGAGCATGCCCTCGGGGTAGTAGGTGCCGTGCCTGAGCTTGGGTATCTCGAGCTCCACGTCGCCCACGGCGGTCTTGAGCGACCTGGGGCGGTAGCCGTTGCGGCTGTTCTCCCTGCCGTCGCTGCGCTCGTTGCGGCTCGCGCCGCACATCTGCTGGGCCTCGGAGTCCATCAGTGCGTTCATCACGCCGCCCAGCACCCTGCAAGCGAACTCGCGCGCGTCGCCGCACTCCTGCCAAAGCCTCGCCGCCTCGAGGGCCTCGTCGCGACCGAGGCGCAGTACACTCTCTTCTTGGGGCATCGCCTTTCCTTCCATTCGTCACCTTCATTACTCCAACGACGAATTCTAGGCGGTGTCCCCTCCCTTTCAAGAAAGGGCGGAGGCGGGGCATGCCCCGCCTCTTACACCACATCTCTGTGCGCTACCATTTCGACTTGCTATCTGGCCTTATTAGTCCAAAATTGCTGCTACCAAATCGGTAACAGTACTCATATTTGATGTTTTTTGACCAGCAGGTCTCCCTGCCTTAGCAAATCTAAGGCAAAACGGGCTCCAGACCGCTGAATCATGCCGCATAGGGCACGTCCGCAGTCCGGAACCCGGTCCAAATTGAGTTATTGCGCCGCGTTAGCCCAAAACATCCGACAGGATCTCGATCAGGCTGTCCACGTCGGCTTCCTCGCAGACAAGTGGCGGCAGGAAACGCAGCGTATGCGCACCCGTAGCGTTGATCACGGCACCGGCGGCCAGCGCGCGGGCAACAACATCATGCGCGTCGCCCGCGGCATCATCCAAATCACAGCCGAGCATCAAGCCGCGGCCACGTACCTCGGTCACGTGCGGCAGCTTGGCGAGCTTTGCCTCCATATAGGCGCCCACCTTGGCAGCATGGTCGGCATAATCGCCGCGCACGAGCGCGGAGAGCGTCGCGGCACACGCCGCGATGGCCAAGCAGCTACCGCCGAAGGTCGAACCATGATCGCCGGGCTTAAACACGTCGGCAATCTCCTTCTTTGCCACGACGGCACCCATGGGCACGCCGTCGGCAATGCCCTTGGCAAGGCTCATGATGTCAGGCTCCACGCCATAGGTTTGGAATGCAAATGGCTTGCCGGAGCGGAAGATGCCGCACTGGACCTCGTCGGCGATAAGCACGGCGCCCACTTCGTGTGCCAGGTCGCGCGCTGCCGCCATAAACTCCTCGGTCATGGGGTGCACGCCACTCTCACCCTGGATCGGTTCGAGCATCACGGCACAAATTTCGCTCCCCAGCTGCTTAAAGATTGCACGCAGTTCATCGACATCGTTGGGCGTGCAGGCCACAAAGCCACCCGGCAGCGGGCGGAAGCTGTCCTGCAGCCAATCCTGCATGGTGGCGGCAATGGTCTCGAGCGTACGACCGTGGAAGCCACCGCGCATGCACACGATGGTGTTGCCGCCATTACCGGCACGCTTGGCGTACAGGCGCGCGAGCTTCATCGAGCCCTCGTTGGCCTCGGCGCCGGAGTTGGCAAAGAACGTCTCCCACACCCGCTCGCCCGCAGCCGGGGCACCAAGAGCAGCTGCCGTGGTCTCATCGCCGGCGACAATGGCATCGGCAAGCACGCGCGCACCATCTACGTCGTCGTTAGCAAGCTTGGACAGCAGCGCCGCGACCTGTCCGCGCTGCTCGATGTAGAAATAGTTGGAGACATGCATGAGCTTTTTGGTCTGTGCCTCGAGCGCCGAGAGCACAGCCGGGTCGCCATGACCTAGGCTGCACACGCCGATGCCGGCAAGAAAGTCGAGGTACTCACGGCCATCGTCGCCGGTGAGCTTCATGCCGTGACCCTCGACAAACTCGACCGGAGAGCGGCCAAAGGTATGCATAACGTAATGGGATTCAAGCGATTGCTGAGCTGCAAGTGACATGAGATGCCTTTCGTTGGGCGCCAGACGGCGCGGGGCTATGGGTGCAGGAATGGGGCGGCTGCGGGTCAGCTAGACCGTCTGAAGCTTCTCGACCTCGTCAAGGTTTTCGGTCAGACGCGCAGCAAACGTCGAAAGCGGATGCGGATGCGTATCGAACTCGTAAGCCGTCTCGGTGGAATGGATCACGGTGCCGACGCCGGCATCGGTCAGCAGCTCCAGGAGCAGCGAATGCGGCGTAGTACCGTTAATGATGTGGGCACGAAATACGCCGCCGGTAAGCGCATCGACGGCCGCGCGCAGCTTGGGAATCATGCCCTTATCGACCTCGCCGCCGTAGAGCATTTCGTTAACCTCGTCGAGCGTTAGGTTGGAGATAAGCGAGTCCTTGTCGCTAAAGTCCTTGTACAGGCCATCGACATCGGTCAAAAAGATCGCCTTATGCGCGTGGAGCGCCGCGGCAACGGCACCGGCGGCGGTGTCGGCGTTGATGTTGAAGAAACCGCCGTCCTCCCCCGCCGCGACGGTAGCGATGACGGGGATGTACTCGCTATCGAGTAAGCGCTCGATATAGTCGGTGTTGACGTGCGTCACTTTGCCCACGCGACCGAGCTCGGGGTCGAGCGGCTCGGCGATGAGCGTGCCGGCATCGCTGCCCGACACGCCCACGGCCAGGTTGCCGTGGTGGTTGATGGCAGCAACCAGCTCCTGGTTAACCTTGCCGCCCAGCACCTCGCGCACGATATCCATAGTCGCCGGCGTGGTCACGCGCTGGCCGTTCTTAAACTCGACGGGAATATCGTAATGGCTCAGCGCCTCGTTGATAGCCTTGCCGCCGCCGTGCACGACGACGGGGCGCATACCGATGATCTTGAGCAAAACGATGTCGCTCATCACGTCGCGGCGCAGCTGCTCATCAACCATGGCGGCTCCGCCATATTTGATAACAACCGTCTTGCCGGTCAGGTTCTTAATCCACGGCAGCGCTTCGAACAGCAGCTGCGCGGTTGCTTCGTTGGATTCGCTCGAACGACAATCGCGTGCGAATTTCATAATCTGCCTCGTCTTTCGTATCGTTATCGCGCCGTGCTCCGCTGTCCGCAATCGCGGCAAGATGCGCAGCGTGCCCGGAATCTAGGAACGGTAGTCGCCGTTGATGGAGATGTACTCATGCGTGAGGTCGCAGGTCCACACGGTCGTTGCCGCGTCGCCTGCGCCCAGGTCGGCCGAGATCACGATCTCGGGCGCCTCGAAACGTCGTAGAGCCTCGTCCTCATCAAAGGGAACAGTCAGACCGTCGCGACAGACAGGCATGCCCATCATGTCGATGGAAACGTCTTCCTGATTAAACTTCACGCCGCACTTGCCAAGCGCCATAGCAACACGGCCCCAGTTGCAGTCGTGGCCGGCGATGCAGGTCTTAACGAGCGGCGAGTTGGAAACGGCACGGGCGGCGATATCGGCCTCCTCGTCGTTCACGGCGCCGGTAACGTTGACCGTAACAAGCTTGGATGCGCCCTCACCATCGGCGGCGATATTGCGCGCCAGGCTCTCGCACACCTCGTGCACGGCAAATGCCAACTCGTCGAAGGCATCGGAGCCCTCGACGATAGGCTCGGCATCTGCGGCAGCGGCGCCGGAGGCAAGCATGATGCAGGTGTCGTTGGTCGAGGTGTCGGAATCGACCGTTACCTTGTTAAAGGTCTGCTTGACGGTCGAGAGCAGCAGGGCATGAAGTGCCGCAGGCTCGACGGGGGCATCGGTGGTGATAACTGCGATCATGGTGGCCATATTAGGCATGATCATGCCCGAGCCCTTGCACATGCCGCCTACCGTATAGACATTGCCCGCATGACCCGCAGCCTCACTGACGTAGGACACGGCGTACTCCTTGGAGTGCGTGTCGGTCGTCATGATGGCGCGAGCGGCATCGGCGCCACCGTGGGCGGAGAGCGCCTCGTAGGCAGCAGGAATGGCGGTCTCAAACGTGTCGATCGGCAGAATCTGGCCAATCACACCCGTGGAGGCAACCAGGATCTGCTGGGGTTCGCAGCCGATAACCTGCGATGCGATGTTGCAGGTCTCGCGCGCGCAGGCAAGGCCGGTCTCGCCCGTGGCGGCGTTCGCGTTGCCGGAGTTGATTGAAACACCGGCGATGATACCGTAGCCCTTGTCCGCACCGCCCAGGTTGGCACGGCTCACCTGCACGGGCGCCGCGCAAAAGCGGTTGGTCGTAAACACGCCGGCGCCGGGACAGGGTTTATCGGGCATGACGAGCGCATAGTCTAAGCGCTCGGGATTCTTCCGGAATCCCGCATGGATGCCTGCGGCCTTAAAGCCGGCCGCTGCCGTAACGCCACCCTCGACGGCGCGAATCTTGATATCAATCAGGTCGGTATTCATCGTCCCTACGACTCCTTATGTCAAACAAAAAACGGACATCGGTTGGTGCGCCATGCCAGTCGTAATCATGAGACCAGCTTAAGAGTGGCGCCCCACTCGATGCCCGACTACCAAATCGTTAACAATCGAATGTGCTACACCGGACACGCCACTGTGGGCAAGCCTCGTCGCTCGTCAAAGCCAAAGACGATATTGGCGCACTGGACTGCTTGGCCCGCAGCGCCCTTGCACAGATTGTCGATGGCGCCCGTCGCCACCAGCACGCCTGCGCGCTTGTTGAGCGCGAGGCCAATCTGGGCGGCGTTGGTGCCGACGACCGAAGCCGTCTTGGGCTGCTGACCGGCATCGAGCACGCGCACGAAGGTGCGACCAGCGTAGAACTGCTTGTAATAGTCGACGACATCCTCAAGAGCCAGGGAGTCGATGGCCTGCGGCGTGAGCGGCAGCGTCACCGTGGAGAGCAGGCCGCGCTTGAGCGGTGCCAGATGCGGGGTGAAGACGACGCGATCGGTCAGGCCAAGGATTTGCTCAATCTCGGGCGTGTGGCGATGCTTGCCCACGCCGTAGGCCTCCAAGTTCTCGTCAGCGCTGCAAAAATGCGTACGAGCGTTGCAGGACTTGCCGGCACCCGTCACACCGCTGATGGCATCAACGATCACGGGGCCGCTCTGGGCAACCCAGCCAGCGCGCACGGCGGGCGCGGCGGCAAGGCTCGTTGCGGTGGGATAGCAACCGGCGCAGGCGACCAGCACGGACTTGCCAGCGGCATGGCTGGAAGCAGCGGTCTCTAAGTCCTGGCAAAACAGCTCGGGGAGGCCGAAAGCACGCGTCTTGAGCAGCTCGGGGCTCGTATGCGCGGCGGCATACCATGTCTCAAAGACAGACGCGTCGCTCAGACGATAATCGGCCGAAAGATCAAAGCAGGAGACGCCCGATGCAAGCAGGGCGGGCACCTGCGCCATGGCCGCGGTATGCGGCACGGCCAAGAAGACGGCGTCGCAGGATTTAAGCTCGGGCGCGTCATGCGTGGTGAAAACCAGGTCGCTCACACCAGCAAAGCTCGGATACACCGCGGACAGCGGCTGGCCGGCATCGGCGTTGGACGTAATGGCGACAAGTTCAAACTCGGGATGGCCGAGCACGAGGCGAATGAGCTCGGCTCCGGCATATCCAGCCGCGCCGACGATTCCAACCTTCAAAGACATATCAGACTCCTTGTCTGCGATTTATGCACCGATGCGCATTTCGCAGCGGTCGTTATGAAGTGGGTTGAAACTTTAGCACCAAAAGATGCATTAACACGTAAATGGCTTGCATATTCATGCATTGAAACATTCCCGACACATTCGCTTGAAGGAATTGACAAATGGAGCGGGCCCCGTATTGACCGGCGCTCCTAACGGCGCCGGGCAAGACGGGGCCCGCCCATGCGAAAACCAAGTTGTTAGGATAAGCCAGCTGGCTAGAGCTCGACCGGCACCCATTCGTCGTGATTGCAGATAAAAGCCTCGGGATCTTCGACGCTAAAGAAGACGAGCGTGGGGTCGTTAGGCCCCTCATAGTGCTCGCCCAGGCGCTCTAGATGCTTCCACCCGGCTTCGCGCATTTCGTCTAAAGCCCGGTCATCCAAGCCGGCACGCCCGCGCAAGATGAGCCAGCCATGGCCCGGCCACCAACTCGTGGCCTCAAAGCGCTGGTTTTGCAGCAGCTCCTGCCACACATCTTTGGTGCGCGCCGTTACAAACCACAGCTTGCCGTCCTGGATCTGCGCAAACGAAAACGGACGCACATGCGGCTGTCCGTCAACGCTCGTCGCCAAATACCATGCCGGCACTGACGTCAGATACTCCAAAACCGTATTCAATCCGTCCATGTGTCCTCCTGGCACTAGCTAATTCAGAACGGGTAGTTAATTTGAGACGCGCTAGAGCTCCAGGCGCTCCTCGCTGCCGTCGATATCACAGAAGCGCGCGGCAATGTTGCGGACCGAAAAGAAAGCAAGGCGGCCGTCGTTGGCACTCTCGTGTTCCTCGCCAATGCCCACCATGTGCTTAAAACCCGCTTGACGCACCTTGTCGCTCGCAACTGCGTCGTCCTCAAGTGCGGCTTCGCCGGTCAATACGATCCAACATTCCCCCGGCTTCCAGCCCGAGAGCTCAAACTTGGGATTCGCGCTCAGCTCCGCCCACACATCTTTGTCGCGCGACGTACAAAACCACAGTTTACCGTCATCGACCATGGCAAACGAAAACGGCCTCACGCGAGGCTGATGCCCGTCGGCTACATCGGTCGTGGCCAGATACCACGCCGGAATGCGCCTGAGATACGAACAGGCGCGCTCAAGCTGAGCCGTGCGGTCGTTGTCGGTCATAGGGACCCCTTTCTTGCGCTCGAATCGCGCCTAAACAAGTTGAAGGTTGATGACGATGACGCAGATGAGCAGCAACGCCGTCACCACCGCCGCCAACGCATCGCCGCGGCCAAACGTAAGTGCATGCAGACGCGTGCGTCCCTGTTCGCCGTGATAGCAACGCGCATCCATGGCGGCCGAAAGCGTCTCGGCATGACGGAACACGCCCGTGAACAGCGGAATGGCCACACTGCCGAGCATACGCACGCCGCCGAGCGGGCCTCCCGTCACGCGCGCACCGCGGCTCGCCTGCGCATCGGCCGTCTGCTTCATCTCGGTAGCGAACTGCGGCATAAAGCGCAACGCGATACCCATGATCATGCCGAGCTCATGCGCCGGAAGCCCCACGCGCGCAAACGGTGCGAGCAGACGCTCAAAGCCCGCAGTGAGGTCGAGCGTGGGGGTGGTGAGCGTAATGGCGCTCATGCCGGCCATCATCAGGGTCAGGCGGCACGCCATAAACGCCGCAGAACGCAGCGAGCCCTCGCTTATCTGCAGAAAGCCGAGCTGCCACAGGATGCGCCCACTCTGATCGGTAAACAGGTTGAGCACCGCGACCACGACGACGATTGCCAGCAGCGGCGCCATCGATGATAGGACCCGGCGCAACGGCACCCGGGACACGGTATAGATCAGGACAACGAAGATTGCGACCGGGACCAGTCCGCGGAAGCTGCTGACTGTGAGCGTCGTGATCAGAAACACAAAGCCCAAGAGCAACTTAGTTCGCGGGTCCAGGCGGCGGATCGCACTATCGCCGGGATAGTAGCTGCCAAACGAAAACGCCTCCATTAGCAGCCCTCCTCTCGCGCGACCGTCTTGGATTTAGCAATGTCCGCGACGTTAGAAGGACCGCCCGAGCGACCGATTAGCAGGTCCACCAACTCGTCTGCCAGCGACTCAACCGTATAAAGGCCGTCAAAGCGCAGCGGCACGCCTGCCTTCGCAAGCGCCAGCGCCATGCGCTGGGCAGCGGGAACACCCAAGCCGATTGATTTAAGCTCATCGGCATGCGCAAACACCTGAGCGGGGGTTCCCTCGGCAAACACCGCACCTTCGTTCATTACGACGATACGGTCGCAGCAATTGGCCAGGTCATCCATGCTGTGCGAAACCATGACAACGGTCAGGCCCTCGCGATGGAGTCGATCGATGAGCTCCAGGAAATCACTGCGCGCCGCCGGATCGAGCCCCGCCATGGGTTCATCGAGCACCAGGACTTCGGGCTCCATGGCGAGCACGCCGGCGAATGCCACACGCCGTTGCTGACCGCCCGAAAGCTCAAAGGGACTCTTGTCGCCGACCGTGGAAAGATCGAGGCCCACGCGCGAGAGCGATGACTCGACACGACGGTCGACTTCATCTTGCGGCAAGCCAAGGTTGTGCGGACCAAACGCCACGTCCTGCGCCACGGTTTCGGCAAACAGCTGACGCTCAGGATACTGAAACACCACGCCGACCTTGGCCTTAACCGCAGTGGCGTCTTTCTTGTTTGATAGGTCGAGCCCCAGCGCGCAAACGCTTCCCTCCTGGGGACGAATCAAACCGTTGAGATGCTGGACCAGCGTCGACTTACCCGAACCGGTATGACCTGCCAAACCCAGGAACTCGCCGCGACGCACCGTCAGCGATACATCGCGCAGCGCCCACGGGCTGCTGGGGTCGTTTCCCCAGAGAGCCTGTTTGTTCGATTTGCCCGCAGTGGCCGAGCGCTTATGCCAGCGGCGGCGCTCGCGCGGACTGAGCGAATAACTGTACGAAACACGGGATAGCTCGATGACGGGCTCCGACGCGTTGCCCTCGTTGTCTACCGGAACAGTGCCGTCAGCGATTTCCAACTGGGATACGGAAGACTGCCCCGCGATGTCTGCCCCACTTCGCTCGGCATAAGCCTGCGCAATCTCGGCGACCATATCCGCCTCACGCACCTGTGCGCAAACGGGCACGCCCTTCGCACGAAGCGACCTGCCCAGACAGCACGACGCCGGCATATCCAGGTTGAGCTGCGCAAGTTCGTCTGCCCGCGTCAAGATTTCCTCGGGCTTACCGAGCATGGCAACGCGCCCCGCCCGAAACACCGCGACACGATCGGCCTCGGCGGCCTCTTCCATAAAGTGCGTAATCATCACGATGGTCATGCCGCGAGCGTGCAACGCGCGGCAAGCCTTCATGAGGCCCTTGCGTCCACGCGGATCGAGCATCGAGGAAGCCTCGTCCAATATGAGCACGCGCGGTTCCATGGCGAGCACGCCGGCAAGCGCCACGCGCTGCTTTTGGCCGCCCGAAAGCGCATGGGTCTCGTGGCACTCAAAGCCCACCAGGCCCACGCCCTTCAGCGCCTCGCGTACGCGCTGCGCAATTTGCGCCGATGGCACGCCAAGGTTTTCGGGACCAAACGCAACGTCATCTTCGACAAGCGTTGCCACCAGCTGATCATCGGGATTCTGGAATACCATGCCCGCGGTCGAGCGAATGTCGTAGACCAGCTCGGGATCGGACGCATCCATGCCGTTAATGCGCACCGTGCCCGCATCGGGCTGCAGCAGCGCATTCAGATGCTTGGCAAACGTCGACTTGCCCGACCCATTGCCACCGAGGATGCAGAAAAACTCGCCGTCCTCGATATTCAGATCGACGCCGTCGAGTGCCGGTACGGCACCGTCATAGCTAAAGGAAACGCCCCGACACTCAATCATGCGCGGCCTTTGACCTGGTCCTTTTTAGGCGTGATGAGGTTGGAGACCGCTTTATACACCGCCAGTGTCAACACCGAGTTAAGCACGGTCTTGATAAGGTTGAACGGCAGCACGGCAGGAATCATGAGCGGGGCGATCACATCGACCGAGCCATACCAGAACCATACGCCAATGGTAAGGTTTGCGACCATAGACAACGCCGTAGCGGCAATGACGCCGAGCACCAGGCCAATCACGGCACCCTTATAGGTATGCATCTTCTGATAGACGATAGCCGCAGGCAGAATGTAGCCCAGCGTGGCAACCAGGTTCATAAGCGCGCCGACCCAGTCACCCGTGGTGAGCGCATGGATAACGATAGCCATAGCGGCAACAGCAGTGCCGGCGCCAGGACCATACGCAAACCCGCACACCATCGCCGGTACCAGCGACGGGTCATACGTCAAAAACGGCGCCGAAGGAAGGATAGGCAGCTGCACGTACATAAACAGGGCGCCCAAGGCGCACATCAACGCCATGGTAACGAGCTGTTTGGTGCTCCACCTATTCGTGTTCTCAAAATGGATATGCTGCGACTGTTCAGACATAAGATCACCTGCCTCTTTCATCCGGACTCTAACCGTTGGTACTGGGATCTCACCAGTTCAGCCGGCATGCGAACCAACACACGCACGGGTCGCGGACTCATCGGCTCGGTCGCAGACACCTCGCCTGCGCCACGGCGTCCCTTTGACACCGCCCGATTTACCGCCAGTGGGGAATTCCACCCCGCCCTGAAACAGCAATTGCAAGTGTAGCACGAGCAGGTTCTCGCGCAAGTATGCCAAGGGTAATTTGTGGCGGAGATCAGTTGCCAAAGCAACCACGTCCCCCACCCACCCCAAAGCAACGCGCCTTTCGCGCAAAGCGCGAAACAGCGAAGGGGACACGTATCCCTATCGACCACATCCTTCTCCGCCCGCCGGCCTCAAGGCCGTAAACGCAGGGAATCCGGGGGCGGGACGGGGACTTCTCTCCGGAATATTCCGCAGGACGCAAAGAGGCTCCGCAGCGCGAAGCGCGATGCGGAGCCTCTTTGCATGTCCGAGGACGTTCCGGAGAGAAGTCCCCGTCCCGCCCCCGGATTCCCGGTGGGAGTTCTAGACCTTGTCGGCCTTAGTACATACCGCCGCCCTGCTGACCAGCGGTAGCAGCAGCGATAGCGTCCTCAAGCTGAGTGTTTTTGGGCACATCGGAGACGGTGGCCTCGGTGATGAGGATCAGGCTGGCGACAGAAGCAGCGTTCTGCAGGGTGACGCGGCTGACCTTGACGGGGTCGAGGACGCCCATCTCGATCATGTCGCCCCACTCGCCGTTGGCAGAGTTGAGACCCTGGCCGGCAGGCAGCTCGGCAACCTTGTCGACCACGACAGCGCCCTCAAAGCCAGCGTTCTTGGCGATGGTAGCGACCGGAGCGGTCAGAGCCTTCTTGACGATATCGACGCCGATCTTCTCCTCGGGGTCGTCAAGCTCAACGGCGTCGAGCGCAGGAGCAGCGTCCATGAAGGCGACGCCGCCACCGGCGACGATGCCCTCCTCGACAGCAGCGCGGGTAGCCTGCAGGGCGTCCTCGACGCGATGCTTGATCTCCTTGAGCTCGGACTCGGTAGCAGCGCCGACCTTGATGACGGCAACGCCACCGGAGAGCTTGGCCAGGCGCTCCTGGAGCTTCTCACGGTCGAAGTCAGAGGTGGTGTTCTCCATCTCACCCTTGATCTGAGCGATACGAGCGTCGATGGCCTCCTTGGAGCCAGCGCCGCCGACGACGACGGTGTTGTCCTTGGAGATGGTGACGGACTTAGCGGTACCGAGCATATCGGCGGTAATGTCAGCGACCTTCACGCCCAGCTCGTCCAGGGCAGCCTGGCCACCGGTGAGGACGGCGATGTCCTCGAGGATGCGCTTGCGGCGATCGCCGTAGCCCGGGGCCTTAACGGCGCAGACGTTGAGGGCGCCACGGATCTTGTTGAGGACCAGGGTAGGCAGAGCCTCGCCGTCGATGTCCTCAGCGATGATGAGCAGGCCACGGCCAGCGCGCTGGACAGCCTCGAGAACGGGCATGATGTCCTGAACGCTGGAGATCTTCTGGTCGGTGATGAGGATGTACGGATCCTTCATCACGGCCTCCATGCGGTCGTTGTCCGTGACGAAGTAAGCGGAGACATAGCCCTTGTCGAACTGCATGCCCTCGACGGTGTCGATGGTGATGTCGAACGTCTGGGAATCCTCGACGGTGATGACGCCGTCCTTGCCCACGACCTCCATGGCCTCGGCGATCTTCTCGCCGACCTCGGGGTCACCGGCGGAGATGGTACCGACGGAAGCGATCTGCTCCTTGGTCTCGACCGGCTTGGCCTGCTTCTTCATCTCGGCGACGGCGGCGTTGACGGCCTTGTCGATGCCGCGACGGATGGCCAGCGGGTTGGCGCCAGCGGCGACGTTGCGCAGACCGTCGTTGACGATGGCCTGGGCGAGCAGGGTTGCGGTGGTGGTGCCGTCACCCACGGTGTCGTTGGTCTTGGTGGCAACCTCCTTCACCAGCTGAGCGCCCATGTTCTCGATGTTGTCCTCGAGCTCGATCTCCTTGGCGACGGAAACGCCGTCGTTGGTGATGGTCGGGGCACCGAACGTGCGCTGCAGCGCAACGTAGCGACCCTTGGGGCCCATGGTGACGGTAACGGCGTCGGCCAGAGTGTTGACGCCCTTGGCAAGCTTAGCGCGGGCATCGGTGTTGAACGTAATGTTCTTTGCCATGGTAGGTAATCCTCCAAAAGAAATGTGACTCGCGTCGCCGCTTCCGAGTCCTATGCGGCGGGCGCGTTCAAAGACGAATCAGAGATTCTGACGAGACTAGGCCTCGACGATAGCGTAGATGTCGTCGGCGCGCATCAGCAGATACTTCTCGCCGTCGACCTTGACCTCGTTGCCACCGAACTTACCGTAGATGACAACGTCACCGACCTTGACGTCCATGGGGATGCGCTCACCCTTGTCGTTGACCTTGCCGGCGCCAACGGCAACGATGGTGCCGCGCTGCGGCTTCTCCTGAGCGTTGCTGGCGATATACAGACCAGAAGCGGTCTTCTGCTCGGCCTCGTCGGGCTTGACCAGAACACGATCTGCAAGCGGCTTCAAAGACGACATGCTTGTCTCCTCCTTTTTGGGCCGCGCGGTTATACCACGCGAATTAACCCTTTTTGTTTGCGTACGCGTTGAATGGTACCCACGAATGGCGGGTTATACAACACGGAGTCAAAAAATCTTATTTTTTGGCACTTAGATTTTCTGAATGCCGGGGGATAACTTAGCGGTGGCTCCCGGGGCGGACCGGAGGGCATGAAGTTTGCTGCTCTACAGTCCTGCGCAAGACGGAAAGCACATTAAGTGCTTTCCTTTGCGTGCGGAACTCGCGACAAACTT
>CABTWP010000047.1 GCA_902488525.1 uncultured Collinsella sp. | reverse complement strand
GGTCACCGCGTCGCGCATCGCGGCAATATGCTGGCGCAGGTAGTCGATACGGTAGTCGTCGTTGATGGAACCATCCTCCTCAACAACATCCTTGGCGCCCAGACCGTTCTCGACCACAAACAGCGGCTTCTGATAACGGTCGTACAGGTCGTTAAGGGTGATGCGGAAGCCCAGCGGATCGATGGCCCAGCCCCACTGGCTCTCCTGCAGGTAGGGGTTCTTGGCGCCGGCGAAGGCGTTGCCCTGGGTGCGCTCGACATCGGGGTTATCGGCACCGACAGAGCAGCGAGTGCTGTAGTAGCTAAAGCTGATGAAGTCGACGGTGTTGGCGGCCAGGATCTCGCGGTCCTCGTCCGTCATGCCCACATCGATGCCCAAACGCTCGAGCTTCTTAACGGCATAGGCCGGGTAGTAGCCGCGGCTCTGGACGTCGACGAAGAAGTAATTGTCCTGGTTGTCGAGCTGCGCCTGGCGCACATCGCCCGGACGGCAGCTGTAGGGATAGTAGCTACCTGCGGCAAGCATGCAGCCGATCTTGATCTCGGGGTCGATCTCGTGGGCAATCTTGGTTGCCCAAGCGCTGGCGACGAGCTCGTTGTGGGCGGCCAGGTACTCGACGGCCTCCTTGTTCTCACCCTCCTCAAAGACCAGACCGGCACCCATAAACGGCAGGTGCAAGATCATATTGATCTCGTTGAAAGTGAGCCAGTACTTCACCAGACCCTTGTAGCGGGTGAAGATCGTGGTCGCGAGGTTCTTGTAGAAGTCGATGAGCTTGCGGTTGCGCCAGCCACCGTACTCCTTGATGAGGTGAATCGGGCAGTCGAAGTGCGTGATGGTCACGAGCGGCTCGATGCCGTGCGCCTGGCACTCGCGGAACACGTCCTCGTAGAAGGCCAGGCCAGCCTCGTTGGGCTCGGTCTCGTCGCCGTTGGGGAAGATGCGGGTCCACGCCAGGCTCATGCGGAAAGTCTTAAAGCCCATCTCGGCAAAGAGGGCGATGTCCTCCTTGTAATGGTGATAGAAATCGATGCCGGTCTGCGCGGGATAGTAATAGCCGTCCTCGAGTTCGAGCATTTTACGCTGACCGGAGACCACCGCGTAGCGCTCGGGGCCGTGCGGAGCCACATCCACGTTGGCCAAGCCGCGGCCGTCCACGTCGTAGGCGCCCTCGCACTGGTTAGCAGCCGTCGCGCCGCCCCACAGGAAGTCATTACGGAAAGCCATGCATCGATCCTTTCATACGCTGTTTGTCGTGTTTTTAGTATCCCCGCAAATGGGGCCTCGCTCAACGACAGCGACGCAGGCCGACACTTCTTTTCGCACACGGCGGCCCGGCAGCCGCCCCCGCCTGACACTTTTTGATACCGCCGCCCTACACCACCACAATGGGGACAGGCACCTTTGTGGTGGCTTGGGCCCGTTTTGTCTCGATCTGTAACAGTTAAGCCGTCAAAACCGGGCCTGGTGTTACAGATCGAGATTGTTCGGTCTTCCCCCTGCAGTTTGTCTCGATCCGTAACAGGCTGAGACGATTTAGCCCGCTAGATGTTACAGATTGAGACGGAAGATTCTAGTCGCAGGCGATGTCGAGGTTCTTGCCGATGAGGCCTACGTAGCCGCCTTCGGCTGCCTTGGGGCTGTCAGCATGGCAGAGGACCCACTTGTCGGCCTTCCAGTAGCAGTAGCTGTCGCCGGCCGCAGGCATGTCGGCCGCGACCTCGGGGCGCGGGCCGTTGGTGCCGGCGGGCAGCGCCACCATCACCTGGAAGCCACCGTCGTCGACCATGCACGGCGTGTAGTGGAGCGTGGTGTTGAAGACTTCGACGACCGTACCCGCCGGCACGCGAAACGCCTTGACGCACGCGGTGTCGAGCTTGCCGTCCTCGATCTCCCAGCGATGCGCCACGAGCAGGATAAAGTCGCGAGCGCCCAGGTTGAATTCGCTCGCGCGGTGATACTCCAGGCAGTTGAGTCGTGTATTGTGGCCGTTGCACCAGCCGAGCTGGAAGGGACGGCCACCAAACATGAGAAAGCCAAGCTTGTCGGCATCCTTGACGTCCTCAAGCTCCGGCGCACTTGCAACGTACTTGCTGCCCTCGGGAATGGGCGTGGCAGAGAGCGCCTCGAGCACGGGCGACGTAAGCTCGGACGGAACGTTATCCCAAACGTTGCCATAGGACTTGAACTCGGGATCGTTGACAGAGTAGATATGCATGTTCGCTCCTGTTCGTTTATGTGACAGTATGAACATTCTAGAACAAACATGAGCGATTTTGAACGCTCGTCCCGACCACTCAACAAAAAGGCGCCCCCGCATAAGCGGAGGCGCCAAATGTGCGCGTTTTGGGCGATAAAGCCCTTACGCCTGCTGATAGTGCAGGTGCTTCTCGTCGATATCGGCCAGGTCGCGGTCGAGGTAACGACGCGCGAGCCAGTTTGCCATGGGGAGATTCTGATCCAGGTAGTTACCGCACTCCTCGGGAGCGGCTCCGGGGACATCACCCTCAAAGTCGGCGACAAACTCGAACAGCTCGCGCACGAGCGGCAGGATCTCCTCGCTCGTCACCTCGCCAAATACGACGAGGTAAAAGCCCGTGCGGCAGCCCATGGGGCCAAAGTAGACAATGCGGCTCGACCACTCGGCATGATTGCGAAGGAACGTCGCGCCCAGGTGCTCAATGGTGTGACACTCGGCGGTGTTCATGACCGGCTCCTTGTTGGGCGTGGTCAGGCGCAGGTCAAACGTGGTGACGGCAGCACCGGTCGCCGGATCGCGGTCGATGCGGCTCACATACACGCCGGGCTCAAGCAGCAGATGGTCAACGGAAAAACTCGCGATGCGCTCCATGGCAGATCCTCTCGGTAGTCAATTTGGGACGGGCTCTTTTAGCTGGTTCGAATGGTCGCACCAATCATACCAGTCAAAAAAGCCCGTCCCAAATGAGCTGCCTGGCACGAGGACCAATGATTTTCTAATCCCCGCCCCAGAAAGCAAGATAAGATTCAGGGAATAGCCTGCGGAAGGCGAGCGCCGCGCAGCCGCCTAGGCAGTGTACGAGATGGTGGCGGCTACGGCGTGACGCCAGCCGGCAATCTTTTTGGCGCGTTCGTCGGCGGGCATGGCAGGCTCCACGATGCCGCGGGCCCCATAGACGTCGACGACATCGCGCGTGTACATGCCCAGCGCAATGCCGCAGGCCCAAGCCGCACCCAGGCCGCTCATCTCGTCGTTGCTCGCGATGCGAATGGGCGAACCCACCAAGTCGCTCTCAAACTGCATCAGGTACGCGTCGCGCGTGGGACCGCCATCGACACGAAGCTCAGCCAGCGCCGCACCCGAATCCTCGACCATCGCATCGATCACGTCGAAGATCTGATAGGCGATCGACTCGTCGGCGGCCTTCACGAACTCCGCTCGACCCGTGGTGCGCGTCATGCCAAAGACGCAGCCCTCGGCGTCGCTCGCCCAGTGCGGCGCGCCCAAGCCGGTAAACGCCGGCACAAAGTAGACACGGCTCGCCGGATTGGCAGCGTAGCACAGGTCGGTGACTTCCTCGGGGTTATTGATGAGCTCCAGATCGTCGCGCAGCCACGTCTTGACGGCGCCGGCGTAGCTCACATTGCCCTCGAGCACGTACTCGGTCACGCCGTCCATACGCCATGCGAGCGAGCTCGAAAGCCCGTGCGAGCTGGCAACGAACTCGTCGCCGACGTTCATCATGACCGAGCTGCCGGTGCCATAGGTCGCCTTGGCCATACCGCGGCTATGGCAGCCCTGCGCGAACAAGGCGGCATGGCTGTCGCCGAGCACGCCGTGAATGGGCACGGGTGCCGGCAAAAAACCGCCCAGATCCGTCGTGCCAAACAGACCATCGGAATCGGTCACTTGCGGCAGGCAGGCCACGTCGACGCCAAAGGCCTCGCACACCGGCTCGCTCCAGCAGCCTCGGCGCAGGTCAAAGAGCTGCGTGCGGCTGGCGTTGGACCAGTCGCAGCGGAACTCCGCGCCGCCCGTGAGCGTCCAAACCACCCAGGCATCGATGGTGCCCAGGCACAGTTCGCCTGCCGCCGCAGCATCGGCAGCAGCGGTAACGTTCGCGAGAATCCAGGCCATCTTGCCCGCCGGGTAGTAGGGCGAGAGCACCAGGCCCGTCGTGTCGCGCACCAGATCGGCCACACCCTCGCGCGCGGCCAGCTCGTCGCACAGCTCGCGGGCGCGGGCGCACTGCCACACGACGGCGTCGCACAGCGGCTCGCCCGTCGTGCGGTTCCATGCAACGGTGGTCTCGCGCTGGTTGGAGATGCCGATGCCGGCGACGTCGGCCGGGTCGACCCCGGTCTCCTCCACCACAGCGCGCGCCACGGCCAGCACATTGGCGGCAATCTCGGCCGGATCATGGCTCACCCAACCGGCCTCGTTGACAATCTGGCGATGCGAGCGGTCGGCACGATGAATCAAATGGCCGCCCTCGTCTACCAGCAGTGCCTTGGTGCCCTGCGTGGATTGATCGATTCCGATGATGTATTTGCTCATGTACTCTCCCATTCCTTCCGCCAAATCAAAGACAGCCTGGCGGACAAGGAGCGAGCGGCCGTCAAGTGCCGCAGATTGCCGTGAAAGAGGAGCGCCGCGTACTTTGTGTACGCAAGCGACGGTTTGAACGGCAAGGTGCGGTGCTTGGCGGCCGCGCAGCGTCTGTGTCTACTAGTTGCCGAGGAACTCGGCGACGGTCTTGGCGATTCCCTCGCCCGTCAGGCCGTAGTGTGCAAAGACCTCGGGGCTCGTGCCGGTGATGACCGGCGCGTCGGGCAGGGAGAGGCACTTGACCGGACGCGGGCAATGCTCGCCCACCACCTGCGCGACCATAGAGCCCAGGCCGCCGAAGGGGCTGTGCTCCTCGACGGTCACGACGGCGCGCGTGGCACCGGCGGCCTCAATCACAGCCTCGACGTCAAGCGGCTTGACGCAGTACATGTCGAGCACCGTTGCCGAGATGCCCTGCTCGGCCAGCAGATCGGCGGCGTCCACGGCATGGCGGACCATCTCGCCGGTGGCGACGAGCGTCACATCGGTGCCGCGACGCACCCAGGTAGCGCGATCCATCTGGAACGGGCACTCGTCCTCGGTGTACACGTCCTCGACCGGGTTGCGGCCCACGCGGATGTAGGCCGGCTTGTTGTCGGCGACCAGGGCCCACACGAGCTCGGCGGTCTGGTAGCGGTCGCTCGGCAGATACACGCGCATGTTGGGAATCGCGCTCATGGCGGCGATATCCTGCGCGGAGTGATGGCTCATGCCCAAGGCGCCATAGGACACGCCGCCCGAGATGCCGATGAGCTTGACGTTGGTGTTGGAGTACGAGACGTCGACCTTGCACTGCTCATACGAGCGCGTGGTCACAAAGGACGCCGGCGAAGCGGCCCAGGTCTTCTTGCCGCACGAAGCCATGCCGGCAGCGATGCTCACCAGGTCTTGCTCGGCAATGCCGACCTCAACGGACTGCTGGGGATACTGATCGAAGAACGGCGTGAGCGACGCGGAGCCGCGGGAATCGGAGCACAGGACGACGATATCCTTATCGGTCTTCGCGGCCTCGAGCAGCGTGTCGCAGATAACCTTGCGATTGGCGATCTTGTTAGCCATTGATGGCCTCCTTATGGGCAGCGAAATCGGCGATGATCTGGGCATATTCCTCATCGTTGGGCAGGTGATGATGCCAGCTGGCCTTGTCCTCCATAACGGGCGAGCCATAGCCCTTCACCGTGTTGAGGATGATGACCGTGGGCTTGCCGCAGGTCTCGGCCGCAAGCGTCAGTGCAGCGTCAATAGCCTGGACGTCGTTGCCCGGAATGGACAGCACGTTCCAACCGAAGGCGGCCCAGCGCTCTTCCTGGCTGTCCTGCTTCATGACGTCCTCGGTGCTGCCGCTAATCTGCAGGCGGTTGCGGTCCACGAGCGCGCACAGGTTATCGAGCTGGTAGTTGCCGCCGCTCATGGCGCCCTCCCAGACCGAGCCCTCGGCAAGCTCGCCGTCGCCCATGATGGTGTAGACGCGGTAGTCGCGGCCGTCCATCTTGCCGGCGAGCGCCATGCCCACGGCCACGGGCAGGCCGTGACCCAGCGAGCCCGAGTTCATCTCGATGCCCTTGAGCTTGTTGTTGGGGTGGCCGATGTAGGGGCTGCCGAACTTGGAGAAGCGTGCCTTGACGTCGTCGAGGTCAAGATAGCCCTCGTGGCAGAGCACCGCGTAGTAGGCCTCCATGGCGTGGCCCTTAGAGAGCACGAAGCGGTCGCGATTGGGATCGTCGACGGTCTCGGGCGAAATGTTGAGGTGGTTAGCGTAGAGGGTCATGAGGGCGTCGATCACCGACATGTCGCCGCCGATGTGGCCGCCGGCGCCAGCCATGATGATATCGACGCAATCGCGGCGGAGGTCCCAGCGCAGGGACTCAAGCTCTTCGATAGTTGCCATTTCTACTCTCCTCGCAGGTAGGCTTTAACGTCTTCTTCGATGGGGTCGTACAGGTCGGGGGCGATGCCGAGGTACTTGCACGCCTCGTAGAGCACCGGCACCACGTTGGCGTGAATAGCGACGCAGTGGTGGATGTAGGGACCCTCAACGATCTTGGCCTCGAGGCGCTTGAGGTTGTCGACCTCGACCCACAGGTAGGTGCCCATGCCTGCCGGGCCGTCGATGCCGCGGGCGTTGCCCAGCAGCAGCGAGTACTCGCCGTTGTCACCGTCAAAGCGGGCAAGGGTGAGGTCGCCGTGCTTGGCCTCGGCCGTCAGCGCACCGGGGTGGTCGAAAGCCAGCGGGTAGGTGAGCTTGGGCTTGACGGCCGCGCAGCTGCAGGGCCAGGGGCCACAGTGCTGCAGCAGCTCGCCGTTCTCGTTATCGGGATGGCGCACGGTCCAGTCGGCGAACATGCCGCGATGACGGCCAAGATCGGCTGCCTCGACCATGAGCGCAGTGATGGCGCCGTGGATGTCGGTTTCGCAGACGATAGGGATACCCATCTCGTTGAGGATGGCGTTGGCGGCGCAGGGCATAATGCCCAGCTCGTCCTGCAGAGCGTTCCAGCACTGGATGGCTCCGGCGTTGCAGCCGTATTTCTCGACCAGGCGCTTCATGGCGATGGCAAGACCGGCGACCGCGGGGACCTTGTCCTCGGGGATGCAGATCTCAAAGCTGTCGGCGATGTGGGCGAGCATGGCGGTCATGGCCTGCTCGTCGGCCTGGGCGTCGCGCACGGCTTGGACAAGCTCGGTCATGGGGATGGGCGAAAGCTGGATGTTGAACTTCTCGAGCAGCTCGCCCTCGTTGCACATGGTCGACCAGAAGTCGAACGGACGGGTGGCCATCTGCAGGATGCGGGTATGTTTGAAGGTCTTGACCACGTTGCACACGGCCAAGAAGTCCCAAACGCCGCGCTCGAACTCGGGGTCGGTCAGGCGGCAGTTGGTCATGTAGGTGAAGGGAACCTGGAAGCGACGCAGGACCTTGCCGGTGGCGAACAGGCCGCACTGGCTATCGCGCAGGCGCGTGCCGTCGGGCTCGGGGCGCTCGTCGCGCGGGCCCCACAGCAGCACGGGTAGGCCGAGCTCGCGGGCAAGGCGAGCGCAAACGTACTCGGTGCCAAAGTTGGCGTGGCACAGCATGATTCCGTCGACGCCCTCGGCGCGGAACTTCTTGACGATAGGCTCGATATGGCTGTCGTCGAACAGCAGGCCCTCGTCATTGATGTCGTCGATATCCACGATGTCGACGCCGATCTCGCGCAGACGATCAGCCGTCAGGCCGCGATACTTGATCGCGTCCGGCGCGCTAAAGATGCTGCGGCGCGTGGGCACAAAGCCGAGCTTGATCTTGTCCATGTACGTCCTCCCCTAATCACATGTTCAGTAAACAGACGTGTGTTTCGTTTTGTTCTGTTTACTAAATGTTTTACTCTTTTGTTTAATAGTCTAGCGCGAAATACCCGTAAACGGTAGAGAAATCAGCTTAAACGGCATGTAAACAAACTGAACATACAAGGGAAACAAAAAGAGGGCCCCGAAGGACCCCCTCTTGGTAGCGTTATGTATGGTTGCCTTTGGCGGACTTTTCCGCTCTGAGGTCTGGCGCCGTTCCGCCTAGATCTCGCGCACGCTTTGGCGCTCGACAAAATAGGTCGATACGGCTGTCTTGCAGGTATAGCTCTTGGGATTGCGGATGTTACCCACCAGGCGGCGCACCGCGATCTCGCCCACCTCGTGCTTGGGAACGTGCACCGTGGTGAGCGGCGGATTGGAGAAGGCGCCCAAAGACAGGTCGTCAAAGCCGATGATCGAGACATCCTCGGGCACACGTATGCCGTGCTCGTTCAGCGCGCGCATGGCACCTACGGCGAGTACGTCGTTCTCGGCAAAAAATGCAGTCGGTAAGTCGTCGCGCGAGACGCTGTCGAGCCACACGCCCATGTCGCGATAAGCGCCCTCGAGCGTGGTGCCCAGCGTGACGCGCCATGTCGGGTTGGCCTCAAGACCCGCATCCTCAAGCGCTTGGCGATAGCCGCGCTCGCGATCCTTAAAGTTGCGGATGCGAAGGTCACCTGCCAGATAGCCGATTTGCTTGTGACCCTTCTCGATAAGGTAGTCCACGGCACGCAGCACCGAATCGGTGTTGGCAATGACTACGGCATCGAAGTACTGACGATCGCTCCAGCCATCGAGCACGATCAGATGGGCGGCAGCGTTGGCGAACAAGGCATAGTCTTCCTCACCCAGCTCGGTACCCATCAGCACGATAGCGGCGGACGGATCGGAGATCAGGCCCTCGACCTGCGGACGCACAGCGTCCAGGTCGCTAAAGTCGAGCGAGACAAAGCTCGTGCTCATACCGTGACGACGTGCCTGGCGCTCTACGCCCTCGATAACCGCAGGATGGAAGGTGCTCTCATCCAGAATGGCGCCCGTCTTGCGCGCGAGCACAAACTGAATGCTCTCGAGCTGCGTCGACTGCTGATAGCCCAGCGACTGCGCACACTCCAGGATGACCTTGGCGGTCTCCTCGCTTACGCTGCGCTTGCGGTTGAGCGCGTTGGACACGGTCGCAGGCGAAAAACCGGTGATGCGGCTGATCTCGCGAACACTTGCTTTGGCCATTGTTCCCCCTAGCAACGGCCGTGGCGGAGCATCGGGACTCGATGGCTCGGCAGCTAAACGACCGCAAATTCAATCTAAACATAGTAGTAAACGTTTATGAGCTAGTTTAGCCTGTTGTCAAGCAAAATGGCGCGACTATTCCCCCAACGGGCACATTTAGTCGGTAGCTAATTTAGGACGGGCGTGAAAATCATTTAGCCAAGGACACGGGCCATACGTGTCTTGAACTCGGACAGGAAGCGCGGAGCATCCACGGTCAGTGCCACAAGCGTGCTCTTGTCCGGATCGGACAGGCGGCGCTCATCGCAGATGGTGCGACCGCGGTACTCGCCCAGCAGATCAACACGCAGGTTGCAGCCGAGCGCACCTACGAGCGTGGGGTCGATCGCCACGGCAACCGCCAGCGGATCGTGCAGCGCGCAGCCGCCCAGGTAGGGCGCGTTCATCTCGTACGAACCAATGTAGTGCTCGACCATGCTCGCAAATGCGCAGCCAGCCATAGTGCCCGAGCCCGTCCAGCCGGCAATGTCGCGGCGTGTGAGCACCACGCGATGCGTCACGTCCAGACCCACCATGGTGAGCTTACGGCCCGAGCGCAGCACCGCGTCGGCTGCCTCGGGGTCGCTCGCCATATTGGCCTCGGCGCCCGCGCTCACGTTGCCGGGCACGGTAAGGGCGCCGCCCATCACGACCACGCGGCCGATGGACATCATCGCCGCCGTATCGCGCTCCAGGGCGAGCGCCAGGTTGGAGAGCGGGCCAGTCGCTACGTAGACCAGATCGGGACCATAGGTGCGCGCGGCATCGATCAGATAATCGACCGCAGCGTTGCCGTCGGCCGAGGTCGCCCCCACCGGCTCGTAGGGCGACGCGGGCACGCTCGCGCCGCCGATGCCGTTCTTGCCGTGAATGAGCGCGGTGGACGCCGGCGGCGTATAGGGCTCAGTCGCCTGCAGAGGACGGTCGGCACCCAGGTACACCGGAACCTCGGGGCGACCCAGCAGATCGAGCACCGCCAGGCAATTGTGCGCCGATTGCTCGACGCGCACGTTACCAAAGCACGTGGTGATGCCCACGAGCTCCACCTCGGGGCTCGCGATGGCATAGGCCAGCGCCATCGCATCGTCAACACCCATATCCAGATCAAGGATCAGCTTCTTGATTGCCATTGTTCTACTCCGCTTCTCCGTCTTTATCGTTTAACCAAACCAATGTTCAACTTCGGCGCGCGTGGGAATCGATTGCTGAGCGCCCAGGCGCGACACCGTCACTGCCGAGGCGCGAGCACCCGCGGCCATGCACTCAAAGAGCGGCAAGCCCTCTAGGCGAGCCGCCGCCAACGCGCCGATAAACGTATCGCCGGCGGCCGTGGTATCGACTACCGTACTCGAAAGTGCCGGCATGCGCAGCAGCTCACCGCCATCGCCGAGCGTAACCGAGCCGGCACCGCCCAACGTGATGACCGCAGCTCCGGCACCCTTGTCGAGCAGCGCATTGAGCGCGGTGACGCAACTCGCGTCATCCGTGGGCAGAATGCCCGTCAGCACCTGGCACTCGGTCTCGTTGGGGCAGACCAAGTCGACCGCAGGCCAGACCTCCGCAGGCAGCTCGCAGGCGGGCGCTGGATTAAAGACCGTATAGAACCCCAGCTCGTGAGCGCAAACAAGCGCCTCGGCCGTCGCTGCAAGGTCACATTCGCCCTGGGCGATAAAGACGCTTCCGGCAGCCGGGGCAATCTCGCTGGCGTCGCCGTCGAGCTCATGAGCCACCAGACGCCTCAGCGCGCAGGCAACGTCCGCGCCCGCAAGCGCATGGTTGGCGCCCGGTGACAGTACGATGCGGTTGTCGCCCTCGCAGCGAATGATGGTCGCCGTTCCCGTCTCCACGTCATCGCGATGCACTACAAAGTCACAGTCCACGCCGGCGTCTTGGAGCCCCACCACGAGCGACGCGCCGAACGCGTCGCGACCGACCGCGCCGATCATGTGCGTGCACGCGCCCATACGCGCGGCAGCTACGGCCTGATTGGCGCCCTTGCCGCCGGCGTTGGTGATAAACCCGCTGCCGCCGACGGTCTCGCCCGCGCGCGGTATGCGCTCGCACGCCACCGAAAGGTCCATGTTCATGCTGCCGAACACCGCAACGATGCCGCGATCTGCCATGGAAACCTCCTCATCTGCGGGCCTTATGCCCACCGTCGGCCGTCGATCGTGCACTCTCGCACCCCCTATAACTTTAGTTCACTTTGATGTGGACGCGCGCTTGAGCTTGCGCCAGCAGCAAGCATTCACAGGAGCAGGCAGCTACAATGAAGGCGTGCTGATTATTCTCGTCATTGGATGATGTTTTATGGAACAACTCTCGCAATCGGGCTCGCGCGGTCGACGCCGCACGGGCAACGAGCCGGCGCCGCACGAACGCGTGAAGGGCGAACGCCGTGCCAACGAACCGCGACGCACCGTGAGCCCCCATCGTGCTTCTGCCAACAACGCGGGCCGCGCCAACACTCCCGCCGCGGAGCAGACGCCTGCTCGCCCCAAATCCCGCTACATCCCTGCCCTTGACGGCCTGCGTACGCTCGCCGTCGTCGCGGTGGTGCTCTATCACCTTAACCTCACGTGGGCGCAGGGCGGCCTGCTTGGCGTCACGATCTTCTTTGTGCTTTCGGGCTATCTGATCACGCGCTTGCTGCTCAACGAAGTCGCTAAGACCGGACGCATCGACCTTAAGAGCTTCTGGATTCGCCGCATCCGTCGCCTGGTCCCCGCCGTGGTGACCGTCGTGGTGGTAACCTGCGCGCTGTGCACTCTCTTTAACCACGTGATGCTCACCAAGATGCGCCCCGACATCCTGCCGTCGCTGCTGTTCTTCAACAACTGGTGGCAGATTGCCCAAAACGTCTCGTACTTCAATGCTCTGGGCGACCCCTCGCCGCTCACGCACTTTTGGTCGCTTGCCATCGAGGAACAGTTCTACCTGATTTGGCCGCCACTGCTGTTTGCCATGGTATCCATGCATGTGAGCAAACCCAACACGCGCCGCGTGGTTCTGGGCCTTGCCGTGGTATCTGCCCTAGCCATGATGGTGCTTTACAACCCTGCCGCCGACCCCAGCCGCGTGTACTACGGCACCGACACCCGCGTGTTCTCGCTGCTGCTGGGTGCCTGGATGGCCTTTATCCCCGATCGCGACCTGGCGCCGGTGCGTCTCGCTCATCGTTTGGGGCTCAATCGCCTGGCTGGCGCCGCCAAGCACGGCAAGAACGCCGAGGGCAAACCTGGCGAGAAGGCCGACGAAGCAGCCGAGACCGCCCCGGCACAGCCGAGCGCCCTCGTGCGTTTTTGGTCCTCGCCCGCATCCATCGATGTGTTGGGCGTCGTGGGTCTGGTTGGCCTTGCCGCCATGGTCGCGCTCACCAACGGCTACACCGCCTTCCAGTATCGCGGAGGCACGCTGCTGTGCTCGATCCTCACGCTCATGGTCATTGCCGCCTGCGTGCAGCCCCAGGGAATGGTTGCCCGCGCGCTGTCCGCCGAGCCGCTCGTGTGGGTTGGCAAGCGCTCGTACAGCATCTACCTGTGGCACTATCCGCTGCTGTTGCTTATGAACCCAGTCGCCAACATCAACGATACGCCGTGGTGGCAGTACATTTTGCAGGTGTTGTTGGTGGTCGCCGTGGCAGAGTGCTGCTATCGCTTTATCGAGACTCCGTTTAGGAAGGGCGCCTTTGGGCGCACCGTCGCCGAATTCCGCGATGGCACCACCACGCCCGCCAACTGGGCACGCACGCACATCCCTGTCTGCGCAGCCTGCGCTGTCGTGTTGGTCGTTGCACTGGGCGGCCTGATCTTTGTGCCCGAGACGTCTGCGCTGAGCGGCGAGGGCGCCGAAGTTCTGAACAAGGAAGCCAAGAACACCGCGCCCACCGACCAGCAGGCGGCCGACGACACCGACAAGGACAACGACGGCTTCCCCGATGGCTCCTACGATCTGCTTATGATCGGCGACTCCGTGTCGCTGCGTGCCGTGGACACCTTTGACGGCGTGTTCCCGCACAGCCATATCGATGCCGAAAAGGGCCGCCAGTTCGATGCGGGCCGTGCGACATTTGAGGGCTATATCCAGCAGAACCTTGCCGGCAAGATCGTGGTCTTTGCCCTGGGCACCAACGGCTTGGTAACCGACGACCAGATCGACGCCATCATGGCCGATGCAGGAGATAGGCGTATTGTGGTGTTTGTGAACACGCGCAGCCCGCAGCCGTGGGTTGGCTCTACCAACCAGGCCATCGCCAACGCCGCTACGCGCTACAAGAACGTGCGCGTTATCGATTGGTACGGATACAGTGCTAACCGCAACGACCTGTTCGATGGCGATGGCACGCACCTATCGACCACTGGCGTGACTGAGTACCTCAACTTGATCCACGATGCTGTCAAGAAGGACCTGCCCGTACACCCCGAGGATCACGTCAACGATCCGCAACCGGCAGCCGTCAAGTCCGCCACCGACGCGCTCGTCAATGCTCTCGCTATCAAGCCACACAAGCTGGGCACCGACAAGTAACCTGCAGCGCAAACTTCCCACATCCGGAGGGGGCGTCTGCCACGGCAGACGCCCCCTCCGGCAGTTAGGGACGTTCCTTATAATATGAGCAGGACATTGTCAAGAGGCAAAATCGGGCCTGGCCCCAACGATATGGGGTCAGGCCCTCTCCCTATATCAACCCGTCCGCGGCGACCTCGGCGTGTCTTCCCGACGCTCGTCTTTGCAGTTTAATATCCGCCCGCGGCGATCTCTCGCTGGGCAATCCGTTGCTACGGCTGAGGCTTCTACGTCGAACCGACAGTCTGTGCACGCGTGTGGCGCCCTGG
>CABTWP010000046.1 GCA_902488525.1 uncultured Collinsella sp. | reverse complement strand
TGTATAACTTGCGGTGGAATAGTTCCTGTTTGCGGCAGAATAGGGGCCAACCAGGAACTATTTCACCGCAACTGAAGGGGGCTGTCGTGGGCCATCGGGATTCATGTGATGATTTGCGTGAGGTTCGTTGGGGCATTTTGGGCGCTGGGTACATTTCTCATCGATTTGCATCGTCGCTTAAGAAGGCCGACGGGGCACGGCTGGTGGCTGCGGCCGGCCGCACTCCTGCACATGTCGAGGAATTTTGCCGAGCGTTTTCGATCGATGCTGCGCATGGCCATGCCTCGGTCGACGATAACGGCAATGCGGCTTATGACGCGCTGATTGCCGACCCCGATGTCGACGCAATCTACTTGGCTCTTCCGCATGGCATGCATACGCGTTGGGCCTGTCGCGCGCTGCGCGCCGGAAAGGCCGTGTTGTGCGAAAAGCCGGCCGTTTTGAGTGAGGAAGAGGCTCTCTCGATTGCCTCCACCTCTCGCGAGCGCGGCGTGCTGTTTATGGAGGCGATGAAGAATCGGTTTTGCCCGATGCGCACTCGCGTGAAAGACTTGCTTGCGTCGGGTGAGCTTGGCCGTATTGTCTCGATTGAAAGCGTGCAAAAGCTCGATTACGGCGAGCCTCCTTCGGGCTATCTGCTTGATCCGTTGCAGGGCGGCTGTCTATATGACATGGGCTGCTATGCGGTCGGTTGGTTTGAGGATTTGCTCGCGGGCGCGTGCGAGGTTTCGTCCCGTGAAGTTCGCTGGCGTGACGTGTCAGGCGGCCGCGTCGATTGGGCCGATGAGATCCATATGAGCGTCGGCGGTATACCCATTCATATGGTGTGCGATGGCAAGGCAGCATATGAAAGCCGCTTAACGATTGCCTGTGAGCGGGGCTCGTTGGAAATCGAGCGTCTCCATCGCCCCGAGCTCGCCCATGTGAAGTACTCCGACGGTCGAGTACTCGAAATCGATGCACCATTTGAAGTCGATGATTTTTACGGTGAGGCGTCGCATGCGACGCAGCTCATTCAGGCGGGGAAACTCGAAAGCCCCATCATGTGCC
The DNA here is from genome assembly GCA_902488525.1 of uncultured Collinsella sp. Taxonomy (GTDB): domain Bacteria; phylum Actinomycetota; class Coriobacteriia; order Coriobacteriales; family Coriobacteriaceae; genus Collinsella. The sequence continues at coordinate 13,846 of CABTWP010000046.1, read as the reverse complement.
TAGCCGCCACACAGCGCTGTGCGCACATCATCGATGCGATTCGCTTGAAACTTTAGGGCGTGGGGGCATGGCGCCAGCGCTTGGAATGCCTGGAGGCCTTTGCTCTTGATGCCCCTTTTATAACTTGCGGTGGAATACGGTCTGTTTGCGCCAAAATAAGGCACCAATAGACCGTATTTTTCCGCAACTGATGAGGAGGGAGCTGGAGATGCTGACGATCGGGTGCCATCTTTCGACGACGAAGGGCTATCGGGCAATGGGGGAGACAGCGTTGTCCATTGGCGCCAATACCTTTGCATTCTTTACGCGCAACCCGCGCGGCGGCAAGGCGAAAGACCTTGACATGGATGACGTGGCGGCCCTGCGCGAGCTTATGGAGCAAAACGACTTTGGCCCGCTCGTGGCTCATGCCCCGTATACCTATAACCCCTGCTCAGCCAAAGAGCGGGCGCGCGAGTTTGCCCTGGAGGCCATGGCAGAGGACCTGCGGCGCATGGAGGCGCTGCCCGGCAACTACTACAACTTCCATCCCGGTGCGCATGTGGGGCAGGGCTCCGACGCCGGCATTCAGATGATTGTCGACACCCTGTGCCAGGTGATGTTTGAGGGCCAGCAGACGACGGTGTTGCTCGAGACCATGGCCGGCAAGGGTACCGAGGTGGGCCGCAGCTTTGAGGAGCTGGCGTGCATTATCGAGGGCGTTGCCGCCAAGTGCCCAGAGCTGTCCGATAAGCTGGGCGTTTGTTTGGACACCTGCCATGTGAGCGATGCTGGCTACGACATCATCCATGATCTGGACGGCGTACTCGACGAGTTCGACCGCGTGGTGGGTATCGATTGTCTGCATGCCGTACACATCAACGATTCGAAGAACCCTTGTGGCGCCCATAAAGATCGTCACGAGTGCAGCGGCAAGGGATACCTTGGCAGCGAGGAATTTGGTGGCGGTATGCAGGTTATGCAGAATATTGTATCGAATGGCCACTTGCGTTCGCTGCCGTTTATTTTGGAGACTCCGAACGAACTTGCAGGTTATGCAGCTGAAATTAGACTATTAAGGTCATTGCAGCAGTAATGACTGTCACAAAGTAGAGTATTCCATTCACGTTATGGGTTTGTTTCAATCAGTTTTCTCATTGCAGATTCGTAATTCCGGGTGCATAATAGCCAACAGTTTTTGCAGACCTCTGAATCAAACGAGGTCACCGGAAGGAGACTGATTATGAAGCTGAAGAAGCTTGGCGCATTTGCCGCCACGGGTGCTATGGCACTCGCCCTTGCTCTGACGGGCTGCGGTTCGTCCAACGCCACCTCTGGTTCTGATGCCGGTTCCAGCAGCTCTGACGACGCTAAGGTCGAGAAGGTCGACGGCTCCAAGGAGTACGCGCTCGTCAAGGACGGCACGCTGACCGTCGGCACCTCTGCCGAGTACGCGCCGTTTGAGTACAAGGATGACAACGGCGATTATCAGGGCTTTGACCTTGAGCTCATCAAGGCTATCGGCGACAAGCTGGGCCTGGATGTCGAGTATGTCAACAATGACTTTGACACGCTGGTTCCGGGCGTCGCTTCGGGCGCCAAGTATGACGTTTCCATCGCGGCTATCACCGACACGCCCGAGCGTGAGAAGGAGGTCGCGTTCTCCGACTCCTACTACATGGATGACCAGGCTATCGTGACCAAGGTCGATAACACCGACATCACTGCCGATAACTACAGCGAGAAGCTCAACAACGCCGACGCTACCATCATCGTCCAGTCTGGCTCGACCGCCGAGGCCTTTGCTCAGGAGAACTTCCCCAAGGCCAAGATCGTCCCCTACAAGGATGCCACCGAGTGCTTCAGCGCCCTGCAGTCCGATAAGGGTGACGCCGTGGTGACCAACCGCTCCGTCGCCAGCCAGCTGACCGCCGAGCAGTTCAACACCTGCCAGACCATCAAGCAGATCAGCACCGGCGAGGAGTACGCCATTGCCATCAACCAGGGCAACACCAAGCTCAAGGACGACATCAACCAGGCCATCAAGGACCTGACCGATGACGGTACCGTTGACGCCCTCATGGCTAAGTACAACATCAAGTAAAATAACTACTCGATTGCACGCGGGCCCTTTCCGTTTTGGCGGAGAGGGCCTTTGCGTTTCTTGAATGGGCGTCATCCCGCCCCGTTATGTCGGCAACTTAAACGTTAGGAGCCACCTTGTCTCGATTGAACCAAGGAGCTATGGGCCAGAGCTATCCACTGCCCTCGATGCTCCAAAAGCTAGCCTGCGCTTTGGCTGTGGCACTCGCCCTGGTGTGCGCGGGGGCCTGCGTGCCCACGACCGCCCAGGCGCTTGAGACCGCAAAGATCACCGCCCGGCCCAATACCGGTTCGGGTAGCGACGTGGTCGGTGGCACCGAGACCCGCATCACCTGGGAGGTCCAGGCCGATGCCGACGAGGAGCTGGGCGGCCTTTCACTGACGTTTGCCGACGGCACGACCTTTGGCGCCGATGATACGCGCCTGACGATGCTCTCGGGCGATGACCTTATGGACCGTACGCCCATGAAGCCCACGTGCAAGGTCGATGGTCAGACGCTCAAGATTGATTTTGGCGAGACGGCGCCTGCCGGCGGCTATTTCCGCGTCGAGGTCTACGGCGTGACCTTCCCCGTCGAGGGCGGCGATGAGGCCTTTAGCGGCACCTATACGCTCGCTGACGGGTCGACCAAGAAGATCTCCAAGATTCCGTCGGTGGAGATCAAGGGCGTGACGGTCTTCGATAACTTCCTGGCCGACCTTAAGGAGCAGCCGTGGGTCGAGGCGTGGAACTCCAATATGTTCCTGCGCCTGTTCCTGAACCCGGTCATTTTGGTCCAGAGCCTGCCGATCGTCTTCAAGGGCTTCCTTATGTCGCTTTCGATCGTGCTCGTGGCGTTTCCGCTGGCAATTCCCTTTGGCTTTGCCCTGTCGCTTATGCGCATCTCCAAGTCGCGCATCCTGCGCTGCCTCGCCGGCATCTACGTGAATATCATTCGCGGTACGCCGGCGTTCCTGCAGATCTATATCGCGTTCTTCGGTCTGCCGTTGGCCGGCGTCAAGGTGGACGACTATGTTTTGGGCGTTATCGTCATGGCCATGAACTCGTCTGCGTACCTGTGCGAGATCTTCCGTGCCGGTATTCAATCGATCCCCAAGGGCCAAAACGAGGCTGCTCGCTCTCTGGGCATGAATGCCTTCCAGACGCTGCTCTACGTTATGATTCCGCAGACGTTCCGCAATGTTTTGCCTACGCTGACCAGCGAGTTTATCTTGCTTTACAAGGATACGTCGCTGCTTGCCGCCGTGGGTGTGGTCGAAATCGTCATGAACGCCCGTACCATCGTGGCCACGACGGGCTCCATTACACCGTACGTGGTTGCCGCCCTGTTCTATCTGGTCATCACCCTGCCGCTCGCTCGCTTGGTGAGCGGTCTTGAGGCGAGGCTTTTGGGTACGACCGAGACCAAGAAGAAGCGTCCCGCTAAGAGCGCCGGACAGGTTGTCGCGACGCCTGCCGATCACATCGCCGGTCTGTAAGGAGGTCCTATCATGAGCGAAACCAATAACTCGAACGAGGTCGTCGTCAGCATTAAGAACCTCCAGAAGGCCTTTGGCGATAACGTGGTCCTGCGCGATATCGATCTGGATGTGCATAAGGGCGAGGTCGTCGTAGTTCTGGGTCCTTCGGGCTCGGGCAAGTCGACGATGCTTCGCTGCATCAATCGTCTGGAGCATCCTACGAGTGGTTCGATTGTCGTCGAGGGCGTGGATGTGTGCGCCAAGGGCGTTGACCTCAATAAGGTGCGTACGCACTTGGGCATGGTGTTTCAGCAGTTCAACCTGTTCCCGCACCTATCGGTCAAAAAGAACGTCATGCTTGCGCAGCAAAAGGTGCTCAAGCGCAGCAAGGAAGAGGCCGAGAAGATCGCCGTCGAGGAGCTGACCAAGGTCGGTCTTGCCGAGCGTATCGACTTTATGCCGAGCCAGCTCTCGGGCGGCCAGCAGCAGCGCGTTGCCATCGCCCGCGCCCTGTCGATGAACCCTCACGTTATGCTCTTTGACGAGGCCACGTCGGCGCTCGATCCCGAGCTGGTTCGCGACGTTCTGGGTGTCATGCGCGACCTGGCACGCGATGGCATGACCATGATTGTCGTGACGCACGAGATGGGCTTTGCCCGCGACGTCGCCGACCGCGTCGTCTTTATGGACGGCGGCGTCATTGTGGAAGAGGGTACGCCGAGCGAGGTCTTCGACCACCCCAAGAGCGAGCGCACCAAGGCGTTCTTGGGCAATATCTCGTAGCCGGTTGATGTAACTGCCGTTATAAAAGAGCGGGGGCTGGACTTGAATCCAGCCCCCGCTCTTTTGTAGGGATGAGGATGCGCTTTGATGCAGGCTCTTTTGGAGGCCCTGGGTTCGTTACGCGAGCTCGGCTCCGAGGGCCTTGCAAGCGGTCTCGCCCTCATCATCGGGCGCATCGTAGCAAATGACGGAATCGACGACGTTGACGCCTGCCTCATCGGCATCGGCCTTCCAGTTGTCCATCCACTCGCCCTCGGCCCACGAATAAGAGCCAAAGAGGACGACCTTCTTGTCACCGAGGGTCTCCTTGACCTCGTCCCACATAGGCTGGAACTCGTCATACTCAAGCTCCTCGGAACCCATGGCGGGGCAGCCGAAGGCAATGGCGTCATAGTTGGCGGCCTTGTCGGCGGAGAAGTCGGCGCAGGAGATGACCTCTGCCTCGGCGCCGGCACCGGTTGCGCCCTCGGCAACGAAGTTTGCCATGGCCTCGGTGTTGCCTGTACCGCTCCAGTAGACGACTGCGATCTTGCTCATATGTTTTCCTTTCGGTTGCGCGGCGTGCGGCCGCGTTTTGTATGCTCTATCGGGTTGCCTGGACAAGTTGTTCCAGGGTGCAGCCCTGTTGATAGATGTAGGTAAGGTATTGCGTGCATGCACGATAGGAATCGAAGGTCGTGAGCGCCTGCTCAACGTTTGTGTATACCTTCCATGCGCCAAAGACCTTATAGTTTTCGCCGTGCTGGACGATAAACTGATGGACATCTTCGTAGGGATAGCCCAAAAAATAGCCAATTTCGTGGGGGAACTCGCACATGCACCCCGTATCGCAGTGCCTATTTCGCGCTAGCGCGCAGACGCTGCCGTCATAGGCGCTCTCTGCGGCATTGCTGCTTGCCAGCGTGATGCGCGCGGCGAGATGCACCAGGGATGCGGGCAGGTTGTGGACATCGTAACCTTCGGCGGCTAGCGCCGTCGTGGCACGGGGGTCGGAGAGGTATCGCATGAGGTCCGCAGGGCGATACACATAGATGAGCGCTCCGCAGGGGCGCCAGACCAAAACGCTCATATGGATTCCGAGTGGCTGGAGCTCGCGGTTGCATTGGGCTATGACGGCGAGCAGGCGAGAGCGTCGCTCTTCGATATGGGCGGCGCCGGGTTTTCCGTTTTGGTTGGCGTAAACGCCGGGATAGGTAAAGAGCGAAGCCGGCTTGATACCTGCGAGCGTAGGGGAGCAGTTGCGCACGACAGCCGTTTGGTATGTTGGGATGTCAATGGTTCGAGTCACGATGCTCCTTTCGGGTCCTCAGTTGTTAGCCTAGGAAAACTTATACACGAAAGTAAGCCATGGTCAACAAAAAAGTTTGAAGAGGGAAACTAATTGACCGAACGGACACGATTTTGGGTTAAGATGAGGACACCCCATGGGGGTATCTAGATAGTGCTACTTGAAAGGGGAACGCATGAGCGACTTGCTCAACCCTGCGAATCTCATCGTGTTGGCCGTCATTGCCGTCGGCATGTTTTTTGGACTGCGTCGCATTGTCGCTTCGACACACGGAAAGAGCTGCTGCAGCGATGGCGCGAGCGGTAAGAAGGCCAAAAAGGTTGTTGTGGTGGATACCGATGCATCGCACTATCCCTATAGCGATGAGCTACTCATCGGCGGCATGAGCTGTGACGGCTGCGCTCAGAACGTAGCCAATGCCCTCAATGCGCTGGATGGCGTGTGGGCAACGGTGACGTATGCGGACCACACAGCGCGCGTGCGCTCCAAGCGGCCGATCGATCGCGGTGTCCTTGAGGCTGCCGTGAGAGATGCGGGTTACTACGTCATGACGCTGTAGGCCTTGCCTTGGATGCGCGTCCTTGTCTAGGCTCGTCCGCGTAGCTCGATGTCCTGGATGTCGTCGAAGTCGATGGCGATATCTTTGAGCTTGAGGAGTTTGAAAGCAGGGAGCGCCTCGTCGAGGATGCCGGTGCGGCTGCGATAGCCGTATGTATCGTAATAGGTGACACGAACCAAGTCGCCGCGCTTGAGGCCCTCGAGCTTTTTCGAAAGTTCGAGGGCTTTTTCTTCTGTGAGTTCGCATTTTGGCTCGGCGGTGATCTCTTGTTTACGCACGAGCTCGTAGTATCCCGTGAGGGCGGCAAAGGGCATAAACTGCGCGGCACGGCCGGCACGGACGGTGCCGTTGGCGGTGAGCCTGGGGTCGGCGGAGCGACGTCTTCCCTCGGGGTCCGCTAGGCGTTCAAAAGGTGTCGGTGGCCGCATCGGCTGTTGTTGGGACTTAGGCACGATGTCCTCCTACCTGATCGTTGCGTTCGCGCGCGGTGGCGCCGGCGGTAAAGCTCAGCCCCTTAACCAGCGCGTTCTTGCCGTATTTGCCTTTCACGGCCAGCACGGCGCGTGCCAGGTCGCGCTCGCGCTCATCGGCCTCGATATCGCTGAACAGATCGATGGTGGCAAATTCCTCGGGCATGAGGTTGCCAAATCCCAGATTGATGCGCTTGACCGGTCGTTTGGGATCGACAGTCTGCGCCCAGAGCTCATCGAAATAGCCCATGATCTTCTTGAACGAATTGGTACGCTCGGGCAGCTTTCGCGAGGCGTTGGAGTGCGCAAAGAGTGCGGCATAGCCACCGCGCGGTTTGCCGCCATGCTCTCCCACAAAGATGCCATCGATTGCCTGCGCTTCGCGCACCAGGCGACGCCGTTCGTCATCGCGCTGGACGGGCTTGGGCGCACGGGGCGCGAGCTCGGGGCCGGCGGTTGCGGTGGGTTCGATACTCGATGTGCTCGAGCGCAGGTGCCCGCATCCGTCCACATACTGCGCTGTACCGCTGGCGTCGAGGCGGCGTATGTCGGCGCGTTCGCTCGCGTAGCCCACAAAGAGCGAGATGCTGTCGCAGACCACGTGCTTATCGACCAAGTCTAAAACGGCGTTGTCGACCATCTCGCGCAAGACGGTATAGGCCTGTTCGTAGGCATAACCCTTCGAGAGCACCTGTCCTGTGGTGGTCGAAGTTGCTTGCGGGCGATAGGCTTGGATATCGGCGATGGTTGTCGGCTCGCGCCCGAAGGCATGGTCGATGAGATATTCGGCATTGACGCCGAGCTCGTCGTAAAGCAGGTTTTCGTCGAGCGCCGCGACGCCCATCAGATCGTAGACGCCGTATTTCTCGAGGCGGGCTGCCACGCCGGGACCGATGCCCCAGATATCGGTGATGGGACGATGGGGCCAGATCTCCTTGCGAAAGGTCTCGTCGTCGAGTATGCCGATGCGGCTGGGTACGTGCTTGGCGGTAATGTCGAGCGCTACCTTGGCCTGGAATAGGTTGGGGCCGGTGCCGACCGTCGCCGTGATGCCGGTGCGCGCGAGGACCTCGTCGCGCAGCGTGCAGGCGAACCCTTCCGCATCGGTGTGATAGAGGTCCAGATAGGGCGTCACGTCGATAAAGCACTCATCGATGGAGTAGACGTGCACGTCCTGGGGGCTGACGTATTCCAGATAGATACCGTAGATTTTCGCCGACACCTCCATGTAATGCTGCATGCGCGGTACGGCCGTGATGTAGTCGATGCCATCGGGAATCTCAAATAGGCGGCAGCGGTTGTGAATCCCTAAGTCCTTCATAGCCTGTGTGATGGCGAGGCAGATGGTCGTGCGCCCGCGCGATTCGTCGGCAACGACCAGGTTGGTGGTGAGCGGATCGAGCCCACGGTCGACGCACTCGACGCTGGCATAAAACGTCTTGAGGTCGATGCAGATATAGGTGTGCTGCTCGTGCGCCATCCGTGTCCTTTCATCAAACACATGTTCTTATCGAATATCTGTTCGATAATACCCGCTCATCTGGACATCGTCAAAACCTGTCAAAAAGGGACTGGTTTGTTTTGGTAGGTATGGTCGTGCGGTTGGATTGGGTTTTAACGCAGCTCTAAAGAGCGCGAAACAGCTCGGAAAACCTCGCTTCGTAGCATGAGCCTAACGATTGATACCGCCTATACGCACGGAAGGGTTGTGGAAAAGATGGTCAATTATGGGTTTGGTATGCCGACGCGCCTTGTTGCGGATGGAGACGTGGCTCGCTGGTGCGGACGATTGGTCGCTCACTACGGTGGCACCAAGGCGCTGGTCGTGTTGGGCGGTGACAAACATACGCACGATGAGCTCGTCTCGGCGGCGCTCGGCTCGCTTGATCGAGCCCTACTCGAGCGTGTGCTTTTCCACTGCGGCTCGTTTGAGGGCGACGGGGGAGACGAGCTGATCGACGAAGCCGTGGCCCTGGCGACCGACGAAGGCGTGGACTTTGTCTTGGCGATCGGCGATGCCGATACTGCTGGCTTTGCACGCGAACTCGCCCGTCGCATGGCGGCGCTCGATGCCGGCGAAGACGGCTTTGTGCCTTATGGATGCATTGTCTCGGAGGGCAAGGTGCCTGCTGCCGTGGGCACCGGCGAGGTTCCCGTTTTTGCCATTATCGCGCCCGAACTGCTGGAGGGCATCGGGTCTCCTCTGCGTGAGTTGCTCGGTAGCGTCTGCGCCGCGGCCTAATATTTGCCATAAAAGGACGGGTTTTTGGTTGGTAAAGCGTTTGACCTGCCAAAATAAGCCTGTCCCTTTTTGATCGGCTGCCGTTTGGGGGCGGATTAGCAACGCTCGCTGATTGTAGTCTTGACCTGCGCTAGAATAGTGGCATCTGAATGTCCGGGCGCATGGAGGCGTGCGCCCGTATGCTGAGGAGGACTCTATGGCAACTGTTGCCGCACCTATCGACGCTACGTCGACCGCCGCTTGGAAGGCGCTCGAGGCCCATCAGGAGAAGCTCGAGGCCGAGGGTATCGACCTTAAGGCATGGTTCGCTGCCGATGCGGAGCGCGTGAACAAGCTGAGCTTTGATGCCGGCGACCTGCACTTCGATCTGTCCAAGAACCTGGTGACCGATGAGACCGTCAAGCTGCTGTGCGATCTTGCCCGCGAGGTGAAGCTCGAGGAGCGCCGCGACGCCATGTTCTCCGGCGAGCACATCAACACCACCGAGGACCGCGCCGTCCTGCACACCGCGCTTCGTCGCCCGGCAAGCGAGAAGGGCCAGCTCATTGTCGACGGCCAGGACGTCGTCGCCGACGTGCACGAGGTCCTCGACCGCATGTATGCCTTCGCCGAGCGCGTGCGCTCCGGTGAGTGGAAGGGCGTTACCGGCAAGAAGATCGAGCACCTGGTGTCCATCGGCATCGGCGGCTCCGATCTGGGCCCGGTCATGGCTTACGAGGCTCTGCGTCCCTATGCTGACGCCGGTATCGACTGCCGCTACATCTCCAACATCGATCCCAACGACCAGGCCGAGAAGCTTAAGGGTTTGGACCCCGAGACCACGCTCGTGATCATCGTCTCCAAGACCTTCACCACGCTCGAGACCCTCACCAACGCTCGCGAGGTCAAGACCTGGATGCTCGAGCAGCTCAAGGCTCAGGGCGCCATCGACGGCTCCGATGAGCAGAACGCCGAGGCCGTGGCAAAGCACTTCGTCGCCGTCTCCACCGCGCTCGAGAAGGTCGAGGCCTTCGGCATCGACCCTGCCAACGCCTTCGGTTTCTGGAACTGGGTCGGCGGCCGCTATTCTGTCGACTCCGCCGTGGGCCTGTCGCTGATCGTCGTGCTCGGCCCCGAGCGTTTCCAGCAGTTCCTCGAGGGCTTCCACGCCATCGACGAGTACTTCTGCAATACCCCGCTCGAGAACAACGCCGTCGCGCTGATGGGCCTGCTCAACGTCTGGTACGTCAACTTCTTCGGTTCCAAGAGCCACGCCGTGCTGCCGTACTGCCAGTACCTGCATCGTTTCCCGGCCTACCTGCAGCAGCTCACCATGGAGTCCAACGGCAAGCATGTCCGCTGGGACGGCAGCGCCGTGACCTCCGACACCGGTGAGATCTTCTGGGGCGAGCCCGGCACCAACGGTCAGCACGCCTTCTACCAGCTGCTGCACCAGGGCACCGTGGTGGTCCCGGCCGATTTCATCGCCTTCGCCAATACCGCAAACCCTGCGACCGACAGCGGCCAGGATGTCCACGAGCTGTTCCTGGGCAACTTCCTGGCCCAGACCAAGGCGCTCGCCTTTGGTAAGACGGCCGACGAGGTTCGTGCCGAGGGCACGCCCGAGCAGATCGTCCCGGCTCGCTGCTTTGAGGGTAACCGTCCGACGACCTCGATCTTTGGCGACACGCTGACCCCGTTCGCACTCGGCGAGCTCATCGCCCTGTACGAGCACATCACGTTTGTCGAGGGCACGGTCTGGGGCATCGACTCCTACGACCAGTGGGGCGTCGAGCTGGGCAAGCAGCTTGCCAAGCAGATCACCCCGGCCTTCCACGACGACGCCGCCAAGGCCGAGCAGGACGCTTCGACCCAGGCGCTCATCGAGTTCTATCGCGCGCATCGCAAGTAGTCGCTGCTGTTAACGTATCGCGCCTTATAGTCAGGGGCCCGTATCCTATCGGATGCGGGCCCCTTTGCTTTTGCCGTGGTCCCGGGGCGCACGGCCTTTGTGGAACATCGCCGGGGCGTCGCGCGCTGCGAGAACCCTGCGCCTAGATCTCGGCCTCCGCATGGCCTCGCTGCGCCTCGGGCAGCTCCCCGTAGAGCGGATGGTCTTCGAGCCTAAAGCGCTCGACCTGTTCGGGAGTGCGACCGCGTACAAAGAGCCACGAGCGATCGATCGGCGTTGCCATGAGCGTGCTGGGCAGCGCGTCGGCGCGGTCGGAAAACACCCGGGCACTCTCGGGATCCTGGAACGCCAGCACCAGATGCGTGTCGCAGTTGCCCATGATGGAGCGTGCGCGTGCCTCGCCATAGAGCGCATCGAGCTGGTTGGTCGACTGCAGCAGCAGCGTTGCCCAGATGTTGCGGCTTCGGATAATCGAGAGCACGTTGTCGATCTGGGGGATCTGCAGATTTGCGAAGTCATCGAGCATAAAGCGCACGGGCACGGGCAGGCTGCCGTCGGGCTGCCTATCGGCCTCACGAATGAGGCCCATAAACGCTTGCGTAATAAAGAGGCCGGTCAGCGGATCGAGATTGCGGTCAATATCGCTTACGGTTACAAACAGGGCGCAGGGGGTGTGTCCCATGGAAGCGAAGTCCACCTGATGGCACTCACGATAGAGCTGTGCCGCACCGTCGAATCCCAGACACATGACCTTTTCGGCAAGGATGCCGACGATGCTCGCGTGCATGCGCTCGGCATTTTGCGTAATGGCGTAGCGCCGCCATAGCGAGAGGGCATAGCTTTGGGGGTCGGTCGTGATCAGATCGTCAAACAATCGGGCCGTGGCACCGTCCTGCAGGTGCTCGATCAGCTTGATGACCGAGCTGATCGTCTGCTCGTCGGCGGGTAGCTGTTCGGTGACGTAGGCGATAAGACACGACAGCAGGTTTGCCGCCGCATGATCCCAAAAAGGCTGGTTGTTGTCCTCGATGGGGCAGATGGCCTTTGCCACCGAGAGGATGTCCTGCTGGTTGGGCCTGCCGTCCGCCTTGCGGCGAATGTGCCTCAGGGGGTTGTAGCCGCAGCGCTCGACGCCGGGCGCAAGGGCCGGGACGGTGTTGAGGTCGGCGAAGTTGAGACATTGCACGCGGTAACCGTGGGCTGCCAGCACGGGTCCCACTTCGCGACAGAGCGTGCCTTTGGTGTCGAGCACGATGTAGCTTGCGTTCATTTGCAGCAGGTTGGGCTTGAGGACGTTTCGGGTCTTGCCGGCTCCCGAGGGGCCGATCACAAGTGCGTTGTTGTTGAGTCCCGTTTGGCGGGTGTCGCAGGAAAGCGTTCGATCCTTGGCGAGGATGGTGGACGATGCGGACTTAGATGCGGCGAGGCGGCTGGCGAGGTTAGACATGGGCGACCTCCTTGGTGGTCGAGAGGATTTCGTGGGCAAAGCCGAGCTCGACGGCGCGCTCGGCCGAAAGGTAGGTGTCTTTTGCAGTGAGGGACTGGATGCGCTTGGGCGTGAGGCCGCTGCGGTCCGAGAGGATTTGCGTGAGGGTCTTGCGGGTCTGCATGAGACGCCGGCTGGTTTCTTGCAGCGCAAGTGCCGAGCCGCCTGCCCCCTGGGGGATCAGCGGGTCGTGAATCATGAGCTCTGCATGGGGCGCCATACGGCGATCGTCGCCGCCCATAAAGATCACGGCGCCCATGGACGCGGCGAATTCCAGACAAACGGTGCGGATGGGGCACGATGCGAGGCGCATGGCGTCATAGATCGCAAGGCCCGATCGCACGCTTCCGCCGGCGCTGGCGACAAATATGGTGATGGGGCGGCTGGGGTCGGTGGCATCGAGCAGGCGGATCTGCTGGCATAGGTCGTGGGCCATCGGGGTTTCGATGTTTCCCATGACGGAGAGCTCGCGACGGGCGAGCATCTCATCGTAAATGCTGGTGAGCGTGATACCTCGGGCGGATTCACGCATGGTGAGGGGGCTGATGATGGGGGAATGATTGGTGTCCATGAGGACTCCTTTCTGTTGGTTGTGTTGTGGAATAGGATTGTTGCCCGCGGAGGGGCTGGCGGGCTACAGGGTTCGTCCGAGCCTGAGATCGAGCTCGGTTGTGGGGCGGGCTGCCTGTTCGTGCGGCTCGCAAGCGCCAAGGACTCCAAAGCGATGGAGCGTTGCGACGGGCGTGGTGTAGGCGAGCCGCAGCTGATGCTCGACAGGGGCACATCCGTCATTTTTGTAATGAGCCGCGTAGTACTGCGCGATGCTGGCGTTCATCTCGCTGCCATTGCGATGGCGCTCAAACTGGCGTCTGCAGGTTTCGATGATCTTTGCTACCGACTTGGGTGCCGTCGCGGGAACAAGGGCGAGATAGCCCTCAAATAGCTCGTTGATGCTCAGAAGGCACAGCAGGTCGATCAGCGTCCTTATGGCTGCTCCCTCGGCGGAAAAGTGCGCGGTCATGCGGTTATATCGGTTGCGGTCGACGATGGCCGCATGGGGTCTTGGAGTTTTCTGCCCCGTGGTCCCGGGCTTTTGCCGCGCCTGTGTATTGAGCTCGACGTTGCAGCGCTTGAGGCCGTCCAACGGAAGGAACAGTGCGGTGCGCAGGGTGTTCCGCTTACTTTCGAGTTCATGACGCTCGTCGGGTTCCCATTCGAGCTTGAGTTTCGTGTCGAGCGCCGTAAGCATATGGGCTAGGCAGCCTACGGTAAGAACGTACGAATCGTTGTCGCGTTTTGGGGCATAGGGGTCTGTCAGCTTGCGAATGTCGGGGTCGCCCATGATCTTTGTGCAGCGCTTCAGCAGTTGAGGGTGGTCGGCCAAGATCGTCGCGAGCGGTAGCGACGCGTAGTTCTTTATGGTCGCGGCGGCAAAGGCGGCGTCATATTCGTTTGCATATGCTCGCTCAATGCGGGCATCCAGAATGCTTTTCGTATGCCCTTTTTCGCCTTGGTGGATTGTCATAGCTTCTCCAATAGGTTGATGTTCTTGCTGTTTGTTGATGTGTTGGTCGGCGTGCGTGA
>CABTWP010000045.1 GCA_902488525.1 uncultured Collinsella sp. | reverse complement strand
TGTCAGGGCCGATTCGTTAGCGCCCCTCCGTATGGGACGCTGCTTGCTGACAGCTCTAGTTATATCCAAAAACCACCCGTAATTCCACCTCGCCCCCGAACGGTCAGCAAAGTGCGATGAACGGTATATCGCATATGATTCCCCCATGATGCACTTCAGTTCTCTAAAGCAGGTTTTCAAAGGTAATCGTTCTTTTTTCTAAGGAATTGAGCAAGATTGCACAAATAATTTCATGTTTAGGAATTGCATAGCTAAAACTGTTTTCTGCATATATATGTCGTCTGTCAATGATTCAATTTGGATTCGATTATATTCAGCTAGCAATCATTCTTATTCATATATCCTCACCAGTTGAGTATGGATATAGATTGTTTTCAAAACGAGTCGGGCAGTTAGTTGCAAGCCTTGACGGCGTAAGAAGTAGGTAAAGATACCGTTCGCACAATACGTCCGTGCCACAGGTCGACTAAATTGAGACAATAGTGAATAGTGTTAGGCTACCGTCCCCTGCGGGGACTGAACGGACAGATGCATATGCCGAGCAAAATCGAAAAAAAGCAAGCCGCCGCAAAGCTGCGCAAGCCGCCGCGCGACTTCTCGTACACGCAGAACCGAGAGCTCAGCTGGCTGCGCTTTGACAACCGTGTGCTCGACGAGGCCTTCGATGAGTCCGTGCCGTTGTTCGAGCGCCTTAAGTTCGTCTCGATCTTCGAGTCAAACCTCGATGAGTTCCTCATGGTGCGCGTGGGTGGCCTGTCCGACCTTGCTGAGCTCAAAAAACAGCCTGTTGACAACAAGAGCAATATGACCGCCTCCGAACAGGTCGATGCTGTCATGGCCGAAATGCCCGGGCTCCTTACCCGTTGGGAGTCCATCTTTAAGAGCATCGAGGGCAAGCTCGACACCCTGGGCGTTCACCGCGCCCGCATCGATTCGCTTACGCCCGAGGAGCGCACCTTTGTTACCCGCTACTTCCAGGCCTACGTGTCGCCGGTCATCTCACCGCTGGTGATCGACCCGCGCCACCCCTTCCCCAACCTGCGCAACGGCGCACTCTACCTGGCCTGCGGCCTGGACGGCGTCACCGACGAGGAAAGTCTGCTGGGCCTGATCGAGATTCCCGCCTCGATGAACCGCGTGGTCGAGATCCCCTCGCCCACCGGCACCTACTCCTACATTCTGCTCGAAGACGTCATTCTCGCCCGCCTGGACAGCTGCTTTGGCTCCTATAAGCCGCTCGACCGCGCGCTCATCCGCGTCACCCGCAACGCCGATATCGACCCGGACGGCGAGGGCGTCGAGGAGGAAGAGGATTACCGCCAGCACATGAAGCGCATCCTCAAGAAGCGCTTGCGCCTGCAGCCGGTAGTGCTCGCCGTCTCGGGCTCACTCGAAAAAGCAACGCTCAAGACCATCCGCAAAGCGCTCGAGCTCTCGCGTCGCTCGGTCTTTACCTGCGATATCCCGCTCAACTTGGGCTATGTCTTTGGCATTGAGGGCAAGATTCCCGAGCACCTGCGCAATGAGCTGCTCTTTACGCCGTTTAAGCCGCAGCCCAACCCCACCATCGATATGACCCGCTCCATCCGCGAGCAGGTGCTGCAGCACGACAAGCTGCTCTTTTATCCCTATGAGGCCATGAACCCCTTCCTGGATCTGGTGCACGAGGCCGCCTACGACCCCGAGTGCATCTCGCTGCGAATCACGCTCTACCGCGTGGCCAAGCAGAGCCGCCTGTGCGAGTCGCTGATCGATGCCGCCGAGAACGGCAAAGAGGTCACGGTGCTCATGGAGCTCCGCGCCCGCTTCGACGAACAGAACAACATCGAGTGGGCCGAGCGTCTGGAAGAGGCAGGCTGCACCGTCATCTACGGCTCCGAGGGCTTTAAGTGCCACTCCAAGATCTGCCAGCTCACCTATCGCGAGGGCATGGCGCTTACACGCCTGACGCTGTTGGGCACCGGCAACTTTAACGAGAAGACGGCCAAGCTCTACAGCGACTTTATGCTCATGACCGCCCATCCCGGCATCGGCGAGGACGCCAACTTGTTCTTCCGCAACCTGTCGCTGGGCAACCTGCGCGGCGATTACCGCTTCCTGGGCGTGGCGCCGGTCGGCCTGAAGCCGCTCATCATGCGCGGCCTGGATCGCGAGATCCAGCGCGCCCTCGCTGGCGAGCCCGCCCGCGTGTTCTTTAAGCTCAACTCGCTCACCGACCGCGAGGTCATCGACAAGATCGCTGAGGCATCGTGCGCAGGAGTCCGCGTGGACATGATCATCCGCGGCATCTCGTGCCTCAAGCCGGGCGTTCCGGGCAAGACCGAGAACGTGCATGTCCGTTCTATCGTCGGACGCTTTTTGGAGCATGCGCGAGTTTACGCCTTTGGCGTGGACTCGGACATGATCTATCTGAGCTCGGCCGACATGATGACGCGCAACACCGAGCACCGCGTGGAGATTGCCTTCCCCGTGCTCGACCCCACCTGCCGTGCCCTGGTGCACGAGTACATGGGCATGCAGCTGCGCGACAACGTAAAGGCACGCAGCCTGACGAGTGACGGCACCTGGGTTCCCGTGGAGCGCAAAGAGGACGAGAAGCCCTTCAACTCGCAGGAAGCTCTGCTGGAGCGTGCCTATCGCAACGCCGAGGCCGCCGCGCAGCAGCGTGCGCAGGAGAAGGAACGTGTGGCCGAGGAGGCTATTCAGGCCGAGGTTGAGCGCGAGGCAGTTGTCGAGCCCACTGCCGAGCCGGAAGCTGTTGCCAAGGCAGAACCCGCGCTCGCATCCCAGCCTGAGCCCAAACAGCAGCCGGCCGCGCCCGAGGTTCAGAAGGTTCAGGCGACCATCATTGAGCCCGAACCTGCACCTGCACCTCAGCCCGAGCCGCAGGTCACCAAGCCCGCACCCGAGAAGAGCGCCCGCCGTGAGAAGCCCGCTGGCAAGACCAAGGCCATCGAGCGCCATCGCCCCGGTCGCGTACGCATGGGACTAGGCCTGATCGGCCTAGGCCTTAAGACGCTCATTACCGGCAAGACGAAATAGACGTTTGTAGAAGCGCCCCGTATTTGAGGAATGCCCCAGATACGGGGCGCTTTTCCCTGCTACCATGGTTGCGGACAACAACGCGAATGACAGGCAGGAATATGAAGCTCACCATAGAATCGATGACCTACGGCGCCGACGGACTGGCGCACGCCGACAACGGCAAGGCCGTCTTTGTGCAGGGCGCCGTGGCAGGCGACACCGTCGAGGCCGAGGTCGTACAGGACGGCAAGTCGTTCATGCGCGCCCGCACCACCGAGATTCTGGAGCCAAGCCCCGATCGCATTCAGCCTCCCTGCCCCTTCGTGGGCATCTGCGGCGGCTGCTCGTGGGGCAATCTCTCACGCACGGCACAGCTCGCCGCCAAGGAGCAAAACCTGCGCTCCACGCTCGAGCGCATCGGCAAGTTCGCTCCTGAGCAGGTCGATGAGTTGGTACAGCCCATCTGCCACACCAAGGACGACTGGGGCTACCGCAATAAAATCGAGCTCGAACCGACCGTCGTCAACGGTCGCGTGCGCCTTGGCATGCACGGAGTCGACCCCAGCAAAATCGTGACCGTCGATGCGTGCCCGCTGTTCGATAAGCGTTTTCCCAAGGCGCTCAAATCGGTCGTCGGCGCACTCAACTATCTGAGCGGCAGCCATGACTTGGGGCTCGAACGCGTGGGCATTCGCGCCTCGCGCCGCACCAAGGCACTCGAGGTCGCACTCTGGACGCCCACAGGCTCTTTTCCGCGCTCGCAGGTCTCCCGTGTGCTGGCGGACGCCGCTCATCCCACGAGCATCGTGCGCGTGATGAGCAAGGGCGAAAAGAAAGCCCGCCGCGTCTCCAAAGTCGAGATGCTCGCCGGCGAGGGCTCATGGACGGAGAATATCGCCGAAGGCCAGATGCGCTTATCTGCCCCGTCGTTTTTCCAGGTCAATACCAAGGGCGCCGAGATTCTGATTGAGCTCGTTATGGACGCCCTCGACCCGCAGGAAGACGAGCTAGCCGTGGACCTGTACTGCGGTGCCGGCACCTTTACCCTGCCGCTCGCCCGCCGCTGCGACTTTGTCGCCGCCGTCGAGGCCTACGGCCCGGCCGTGCGCGACCTGCGTCGCAACCTGGAGATCAACAAGCTCGATAACGTCGACGTCATCGGCGGCGACGCGGTGCGCGAGTTCCCCGATCAGGACGCCGACGTCTTGGTGGTCGACCCGCCGCGTGCGGGCCT
The DNA here is from genome assembly GCA_902488525.1 of uncultured Collinsella sp. Taxonomy (GTDB): domain Bacteria; phylum Actinomycetota; class Coriobacteriia; order Coriobacteriales; family Coriobacteriaceae; genus Collinsella. The sequence continues at coordinate 10,676 of CABTWP010000045.1, read as the reverse complement.
CGCCCCCGAGGCAATCGACCTCATCGCGAGCACGAGTGCCCGTGATGTCGCCTACGTGAGCTGCGACCCGGCGACTCTGGCCCGCGACCTCAAGCGCTTTGTCGAGGAAGGCACTTTCTCTCCCATCAAGATCACACCGGTCGACTTATTCCCGCAAACCTTCCACTGCGAAACCGTCGTCCACCTCAAGCGCAACTAACCACATGATGAGAGCGGGCCCGCGTGCGTAGCTGCACGCGGGCCCGCTTTATTCGGTCGACGCAACGCTGGCAAAAGTCATCGCTGCACTCACGGGCAGCCAGAACAACAACGGCAGCAGGTAGCGCATCGACTCGGTCGTATACGATGTCGGCGAGATCCAAAGAACAAGGTTTGCCGCAACGAGCGGCGCCATCAGATAGAGTTTCTGGGGCGCACGACGTTTTATCTCCAGCAGCAGAAACGCCATACCCCAGGTCGACCAAAGCGCCTTGGCGCCGACAAGCATGCCGACCGGCGTCGACTGAAACCATGCGACGAGCGACTCGACACTGCGACCCAAGGTCGCATCGGACCAGCTCAATCCCAGGTCCCGCGAGCGGGGAAACACATGGCTCACGTTGTGCCCGTCGACAGGAGTCACATAGGGCGACAGGGCCTCGCTTCCCGCCACCGGCATGGCATACCAGCCAATCTGCACTCCCAGATACGCCTCGAGATAACAAAGCGGACGCTGCAGGAGCCCCGCTACCCACGCGCCAAGATAGGCTGCAAAATCGAGCTCGTCGGCCTTACCAAGCGTGGGGTCTTTAACGGAGTCGGTTAAAAACCAAGTGTAGTTGTTCTTACCATCCTCCCCTATGGCGCGGTCAATCTCTCGACGCTGCCATTCCGGAAGCTCGTCCCCGTGGTCACGCATCAGCAACGCGGACTGCTGAAACATGAGACCGTAGACTTCCTGCTTGCCACCAGGCTCGCACCCCAAAGCGGGAAGCGCGGCCCTAGGCATGATAATCACCATAAACAGAGAGCTGCCGACCGCGACCGCGGCGACGATTAGCTTTCCTCGTCGACCCGTAGCCCTAAAGAACACGGCAATCAAGACGACCAGCGCGAGAATCAAACCGGTCTTGCGCGTCAGCGCCACAAGCAACACGAGAACAACGTACACGAGAAGAAAGCCGGGGACCCTCAGGAGTTGCCCCCTCGAACGCATGACCTCAATGGAGGCAACCGAGAACAGTAGGAAAAACGGCAGGAAGGTGGCATCCTTCGCCATGGCAGAAGCATAAATGGGAAGGTGCCAATACAGGCACAGAAACGCCAGCAGTGCCAGACAAACGCCACGTCCGCCGCCCATGCGGCGAACCAAAACAAGACAGCACGCCAGGGCACACGCCGACAGAAACGCCTGCACCAGGCAAAAAGCGTACACCCCGGTGTCGACACTCCCCAGCGCACGGCCCAAGTCGGTAAACCATCCGTACAGATAGGTATCGAGCACCGGATGATGGTCGGTGATAACGCCTTCCGACAAGGCATTGGGCAAGCCGTTGTACTGCAAAAGCAGTTGGCGGGTATCCCACCAGATCACGCCCGGGAACAGCAGGGCCAGCAGCGGGGCCCAGCAGGCGTAGATGATTGCGCCCAGTTTTATGATGCCGCCGAATGCGTACGTCTGCGGGATGCCAGAGAACGCCATATCGCACAAGTTGTCAAACCATCCAGCATAGTCTTGCCGAGGGACGTCAACAGCACCTTTGCGTCCCACCAGGAACCGATCGATCAGATAGTCGCTAAGCATCAACGCTGCGCAGAAAAAGGCGAAGTGCCCCAAGACATGAACCACGTAGATAGGGTTGCAAGAGAATCCCACAGTATCGCGAAACATATCCGCGATGGTCGCGAGCACCCCAAAGATGCCCGCGACCATCAGCATGTCGCGATTCTGTTTTAATCGCTCCACCGGCATGCGCTTAGTGCTTTACCGGCGCGCCGCAATGCGGACAGAACTGAGAATCAGGCGTAAGCGGACTTCCGCACGAAGCGCAGAATCGCGTAGCTTCCGAAGGCATGGGCGCCTGCTGCGGTTGAACCTGAACCTGCTGTCCGACGAAATTCTGCGGCATCGTCTGTTGAGGCGCAGCGGGGATAGTGCCATTCGCGGTTGCCGCATACCCCTTAGAGTGCTTACGCATGCGAATGACAACGAAGCCACCAACGCCCGCAGCAAGAAGAATTGCAACTACAATGACAATGACAATTGGGTTGAGCGAGGATGAGCCACCATCGTGCTGGGCCGCAGGAGACAGCAGGCCTCCCGAGGCACCGATCTCGTAAACATCAATTGATGCGCTATCGTCATCAAGATCTCGCGCAACGTAAACCTTTGAATTATCTTGCGAAAAATACGCGGGGCCGACCCCAGATTTGTCATAACCGCTTTTTAAGGATATTTGAGAGGACGATCCAGTCTTGGTATCAACCAGATAGAGCAAACCGGATCCATCGATATCATCGGTATATGCTAAAGCAAATGCTCCATCACTTGACAAAGACGAAATGTCCGGATCGTAATTCTTCGTGCTAAATGAGGATTTCCATCTTGTCTTACCTGTAACGGAGTCGACAACCGAAAGAGAACACTCGTCGACGCGCTCCGAGCTCGAAGAGCCTCCCCCGTTAGGCTGGCTGGACAGCATGCCCATCAATGATCCATTTGCGTTGTATGCGCGGCCCGAAATATCTTCTCGCTCATTAGTGGCTGCAATTTCGCCTTTTTTCGAAACAAATACACCGCTTGAAAACAAGGTTCCATCCGCCATCACACGCACCGGAGAACCAAATGAAGAAAATTCGAGGCCCGGTGTGCTTATCTCATTAACAATGGTTTCAGAATCCAAGTTAATTGTTGTCAGCTTAAAGCCAGTTGAATAATTCACATAACCATATTTACCGTCTAAAGACATCCATGCCGAAGAGCCCCCGCAACTATTGTCCTCAAAAAACGGAGCCGAATAGACCGAGAGAACCTTTCCTGTCTTGCGATCAATCTTACTGAACCTAACAGACTCGGTATCAGAAGAGGTCAAGAAAAAGGTGTTGCCATCATCAGACAAGCCGAGCTGCCAAAGATTCCTTTCAACGGCGGAAGAATCTACGGGAGTAGACTCCGATTCGCCTTTATCCCCTAACGGATAGCCAATGATTTCTGACTGCTCCGGATCATATGAATAAAAGAAGTCCTCTTTATTGGAGAAACAATAAGCTCCTCGGTAGTCACCGCCTCGGCAACCATAGTCATCAATAAAGGTTGAGGCTTGTATTTGCGATCCATCATCCGCATTCACCACTAGTAACTGGGCACCGTCCCCAGAGTAGCCCTGCTTTAGAATCAGGTATTTTCCCGACAAGGACCTGTCAAACAATCTACCCGACACTACGAAACTGTCCTTGAGCTCGGGCGTGGGGACGTCGGCAGCATAGGCGCCCAGCGGTGCGACAATAAGGCTAGCGGCCAGCGCCAGGCCGGCTATTAGAAGCCCCCCCCCCATTTCATTTTTCTCGTTCTTGGCATGGTTGCCCCTTTCGATTGAGAGGTGAATATGACCTGAGGCTATGCTAAGCCTGAAAAATCCAAATGTGTTGCGCAACAATTCTCAACGTGCAAATAAGTCGGTGGCGCACAATGGAATGGGACGGGGATAAAATAACAATCGAAATTCGAATGATTATTTAATCCCCGTCCCAGAAAAATCACTGATGGTTGACAGGAGCGCCGCAGTTTTGGCAGAAGGAGGCATTTGTCTCCAGCTTTGACCCGCACTGGGCACAGAAATAAGTAGGCTCAACTGGCTGAGCATCATCAATCGCGGTCGGCGTCTGCTGAAGCGGCGGAACCTGCTGCGCGGGAGGCATTTGCTGGTACGGATTGGACTGCGGAGGCTGAGGCTTATTCGACGATTCCTTGTTCAAGATAACAGCAAAGGCGACAGCCGCGACACCACCAAATACAACTAGCAAAACGAGAAGATCGAATACACTAAGGCCTATCATCGCAAATCAGCTCCTCATGTTGCGAAAGATGACGGATGCTGAGATTTTATCGCCGCGCCGCAAGCCCCTCCTAGTGCGCAACACACATCCACCCTGCATGATTTTCTGGGGCGGGGATCAAAATCATTGGGGAATGGTGCGTGGCAAGCGGGGGTCATCGGGGTATAAGACGGCTAATTGTATGCCGCCCTATGAAAGGAACCCTTATGCCCAGCGTTGCCGTTCTTGCCGCCGATGGCTTTGAAACGATTGAATGCCTGACCATGGTCGATGTCATGCGTCGCGGCGGCGTGCGCGCCACGCTCGTCTCGATCATGCCCACGCGCGAGGTCGTAAGCTCGCTGCAGATTCCCGTAACCTGCGATGCACTCTTTGACGAGATTAACTTTGACGAGTATGACTGTGTCGTGCTGCCCGGCGGTCTGCCCGGCGCCACCAACCTGCGCGCCGACCAGCGCGTCTGCGACGTAGTCTGCGAGTTCGCCGCGACCAAGCATGTTGCCGCCATCTGCGCCGCCCCGTTTATCCTGGGCGAGCTTGACCTGCTTGAGGGACGCCACGCCACGTGCTTCCCCGGCTTTGAGAAGAGCTTCCCCGAGGGCGCCTATACCGGCGACAAGGTCACGCACGACGGCAACATCATCACCGCCAGCGGCATGGCCCAGTCGCTCCCCTTTGCGCTTGAGCTGCTGCGTACGCTCGCCGGCGACAAGGCTGTCGAAAAGGTTGCCGAGGGCATTCAGCTATGATTTTGGCTTCGCAATCACCGCGCCGCATCGAGTTGATGCGCGAAGCGGGCTACGACGTCCGCGTCATTCCCGCTGACATCGACGAGACTCCTTTTGATGACGAGACCCCGCTTACGCTTGTCGAGCGCTTAGCTCGCGCCAAGGCTGCCGCCGTTGCCACCGAGCACGCCGATCCCAGTGAGCTGACCATTGCGGCCGACACCATCGTCACCTTCGATGGCAAGATTTTGGGTAAGCCGGCAAACGAGGACGAAGCCCGCACCATGCTCCACGAGCTCTCGGGGCGCACGCACCAGGTCGCAACCGGCGTCTGCATCGTTAGAGCCGGAGACGCCACAGCCCCGCACGCCGCCGAGAGCCTGTCGTTTGTCGATGTGACCGACGTGACGTTCTATGAGCTCACCGACGAGCAGATTGAGCGCTACGTCGCCTCGGGCGAGCCCATGGACAAAGCCGGCGCCTACGGCATCCAGGGCGTCGGCGGGCGCATGCTCGTACATGATATTTCGGGCGACTTCTACAACGTGGTGGGCCTGCCCATCGCACGCGTCGCGCGCGCGATTCAAAAACTATCGTAATTGCATCTGGCGCTGGGTATCCTCCAGCGCCTACAATTTCGGCGTACCGTACGGATCCCGACCGGGCATAAGGCCCGGCGGAAAACCGATAGGAGTAAAACATGGATACACTGCTTGAGGCCATTGACGTTTGCGATGTCGATGGCTTTTGCTTTGGCAACTATACGGACGAGGAGGCCGGCACCGGTTGCACCGTAATCGTGGCACCCGAGGGCGCTACCGGCGGTGTTGACGTTCGCGGCGGTGCACCGGCGTCGCGCGAGACCGACCTGCTGCGTCCCGAGAACACCGTGGACAAGGTCCACGCCGTCTGCCTTTCGGGTGGATCGGCCTTTGGTCTGGAGGCCGCAAGCGGCGTCGCCCGCGAGCTCGAGAGCCGCGGCATCGGCCTTCCCGTCGGCCCCACGCAAGTGCCCATCGTGTGCTCTAGCTGCATCTTCGATCTCGCCTTTGGCGACCCCACCGTACGCCCCGACATTGAGGCTGGCATCTCCGCCGTGCGCGAGGCGCTCGACAACACCCCCACCGCGCTCGAGCAGGGCAATGTAGGTGCCGGCACCGGTGCCACCGTGGGTAAGCTTATGGGCCCCGCTACCTGCATGAAGGCCGGCCTTGGTGCTGCCGCCGTGGCACTCGGCCCCGTTAAGGTAGGTGCCGTGGTTTCGGTCAACGCCTGCGGCAACGTCGTCGACCCCTTCACCGGCGAGTGGGTTGCCGGCATGCGCGCCGCAGCCGATAGCGACCAGATCGTCGACATGGAGCTCGCAGCCTTTGCCGCCGCCGGCTCCATGCAGATGCCGCTCGACCGCACCAACACCACCATCAGCTGCATCGTCACCAACGTGGAGCTCACTAAAGCGCAGGCTACCAAGGTCTCCCAGATGGCAGCAGACGCCTATGCGCACGCCATCCGCCCCACGCACACCACCAACGACGGCGACACCATCTACACCCTCGCCAGCGGCAAGCTGGGAGCCCAGGCAAGCGCCGCCGTGCCCCTGGACCTGCTGGGCATGCTCGCCGTAAGGGCCCTACAGACCGCCATCGTAAACGGAGCCAAAACCGCCAAAACCTCCCACGGCATCCCCGGCGCCGCAAAGTAAATCAGCTCGTCCGGTTGCCCGGTGGGTCTTGGTTATGTTTGCTGCTCTACAGTCCTGGCTCGCACGAAGAGCACATTAAGTGCTCTTCGGCTCGTGCGGAACTCGCGACAAACATAACCAAGCCCCACCGGGCAACCTGCCAACCAAGTCTTTTCAGCCCAGGCCCCTGTGTACCGCGCGTCGAGGATCTTCAAATTCAAATAATCTGACAATCGATTCTTATAGCAGAGGCCCCTTGGCCTTTAGTTTGATACAAGTTCCGCACGAGCCGGAAAGCACTTAATGTGCTTTCCGTGCGAGCAGGACTGTTCGCAGTAGCAAACTAAAGGCCAAGGGGCCCAGTCAACCTATCAGCAGCGATTACTCAACAGTTAGTTGAATTTGAAGATCTTTGAGGCCAGATGGTATAGGCCGAGTGTGGTTTTGTCTCCGGCCCGTCCACGCAGGTTGGTAAAGAATCCGACCACGCCGTAGCGAGCGCGACGATACATGCGCTCGTCGTACTCTTTCAGGTCCTTCCACAGCGTCTTCAGGCGCTCATCAGCACAATCTTCCTCGGAAAGCTTGGTGAGCACCGAGCAAATCGCCATCATCATGGTGAAGTAGCCCATCATGTACGAACGCAGACGCGAGGACTCAACGTCCTGGTACAGGTGGAACGATTCCATCATGATGCGCGTTACGCGGAACTGCTGACCCAGGCGCTTGACCATCGTAGCCTCATTGACGCTTTGGCCCTCGCGACCGATAAAGTAGCGATAGAGGTCGATGTCGGCATAGTACATGGTCTTGCAGCGCGGCAACGGCACGTATGCGTAGATATTATCCACGTAGAACGTGTGTGCCGGCATAGGTAGATTGGACTCGCGCAGTACATCGGTGCGATAGCACAGGCTGTGCATGAGCAGGTTCTGATCGGGACGAAAGTGTCCGATCTGGTCCCAAGAGAAAATCTTTTTGCGCGGCAGGGCAAACTTGTAGCCAATCGCGGTATGCGTGCCCTCGTAAACCTTCTCGTACACGTAGTTCGAGATAAACAGGTCGACGCGCTGGTCGCGCTCCTCAAAGCCACGCAGAATCGACAGCATGGTCGAAAGCGCCGCACCGTCGAGCCAGTCGTCCGAGTCGACAACCTTGTAATAGGTGCCCTGTGCCTCGCGCAGACCCGAGAGGACGGCGATACCGTGGCCGCCGTTCTCCTGGTGCACCGCGCGGATGATTCCAGGATAACGGGCCTCCCACTCATCGGCCTTGGCGGCCGTCTCGTCCTTGGAGCCGTCGTCCACCACGATAATCTCGATATCGGTGGCGTAATTGCTCCCCTCCAAGATGGAGGTGATGCAATGGTCCATGTCCTTGGCGGCGTTATACGAGGGAATACCGAATGTTATGACTTTATGCATGGCAGGCGATAATCTCATCCGAAAGATCGAGGGCGGAATTGGTCACGGCGTCCATATCGTAGTAACGATACTCGGCCAGACGACCCACCGGGTGGAAGTTCGTCAGGTTCTGGACGCGCTCAAGATAGCGCTCGTAGAGCTCACGGTTCTCGGGCTCAAGAATGGCGTAGTACGGCGTCTCACCCGAGCCGGGCGTATAGGCTTTGGAGTACTCCTTCATGATGGTGGTCTTGCCGGGCAAAACCTGACCGGTCATGTTCTTGAACTCGGTGATGCGCGTGTAGTCCTCGCTCGTGGTGTAGTTGACGGTGCCCACGGGCTGGAACTGATCCATATCGAGCGTCTCGAACTTCATATCGAGCGTGCGGTACGGCAGCGCACCCAGGTCGAGGTTGAACAGCTCGTCGAGTGGACCGGTGTAGACGATCTCGCCACCATAGACCTTGCCGTCGATCTTGACGGTAGTCTCGTCAATCTCAAAGAGGTCGCGGGCGTCTACGTCACAGAATACGTCAATCAGGTCGTGATCGAGCATATGCTCGAACAGCGCGGTATAGCCGTCCTGCGGCATGCCCTGGAAAGGAGCCTGCGGGAAGTAGCGATCGTCATCGCCCACAAAGACGGGAACGCGGCCGGTGATCGAGGGGTCGATCTGGTCGGGCGTCTGGCCCCACTGCTTCATGGTGTAATGCAAAAAGACGTTCTCGTAGACGTAATCGGCGACCTCGGCAAGATCCGGGTCGTTCTTCTTACGCAGCTCCATAATGGGCACCTTGACATCCTTGCCAAAGGTCTCTACGAGCTTCTGATACAGCTCCTCGCCGCGCTCGTCACCAAAGGCGAGCTTGAGGCTCGCATGGTTAAAGGGCACGGGCATAAGGGTACCGTTGATGTTGGCGAGCACCTTGTGCTGGTAGTCCGTCCACTTGGTAAAGCGCGACAGGAAATTGTGAACGCGCTCGTTAAAGGTATGGTAGATGTGCGGACCATACTCGTGGACCAGGATTCCCGCCTCGTCAGTGCAGTCGAAGGCATTGCCCGCAATGTGGCTACGGCGCTCCAAAACGGCAACACGATAGCCGATAGTTTCGGCAAGACGGCGGGCGCAAACGGCACCGGCATAACCGGCGCCGACAACAATCATGTCGTACGCACCGGCATTAAAGCCTTCAGGCAGGCCTGAGGTAATCTGCATCGATACTCCTTGTCAAAAGCCACGTGCTCGTTAGCTGGGCTTTTCTCGAACATTCTTCGAGACATATTTATCAGAGCGATTATAGCGCTAATGCGTCCTATAATGAGCTTGCCACACAAGGAAAGCTCAAGCACCGCGGCGTACATTATTGAAAGGTAAACCCGCTAGCAGCGGGTTTATTCGTGAACAGCCGGGCGCCTGGAGCTTAGTGAAACGCTTGTAAGGAGTAACATGAGCGATTTCCTTAACCGTATGAAGTCTGCCGCCAAGGCCGACCTTAAGACGATCGTCCTGCCCGAGGGCGAGGACCCGCGCACCATCGTCGCGGCCACCAAGATCATCGAGGAGGGCCTGGCAAAGCTCGTCATCTTGGGCAACCCCGACGAGATCGACGTTCCCGGCGCTACCGTCATCGACCCGCGCAACGCCGAGAAGCACGAGGAGTACGCGCAGAAGTTTGCCGAGCTCCGCGCCAAGAAGGGTGTCACCATCGAGCAGGCTCGCGCCCAGGTGATGGACGCCACCTACTTTGGCACCATGATGGTCAAGATGGGCGATGCCGACGGCCTGGTCTCCGGCGCCTGCCACTCCACCGCCGACACCCTGCGCCCCGCGTTGCAGATCCTCAAGACCGCCCCGGGCACCAAGCTGGTCTCGGCCTTCTTCGTGATGTGCACCGACACTCCGCAGTTCGGTACTGACGGCACGCTGATTTTTGCCGACTGTGGCCTCAACATCAACCCGTCCTCCGATGAGCTCTCCGAGATCGCCATCGCCTCCGCTCACTCTTGGTCCACCTTCATGGGCAATGTGGAGCCGCACGTGGCCATGCTCTCCTACTCCACCATGGGCTCCGCCGGTGGCGAGGTCGCCAAGAAGGTCCAGGAGGCCGTGAAGTTCTGCAAGGAGAAGGCTCCCGAGCTCGCCATCGACGGCGACCTGCAGCTCGACGCCGCCATCGTCCCCACCGTCGCCCAGCTCAAGGCTCCCGGCTCCTCCGTCGCCGGTAAGGCCAACGTGCTCGTGTTCCCCGACCTCGAGGCTGGCAACATCGGCTACAAGCTGGTCCAGCGCTTCGCTGGCGCTGACGCCTACGGCCCCATCCTGCAGGGCATCGCCAAGCCGGTTAACGACCTGTCGCGCGGCTGCTCTGCCGACGACATCGTAGGTGTCGTGGCCATCACCGCCGTCCAGGCTCAGATGGCTGAGTAGCGTACGCACTCGCCCGAAGGCCGTACGGGTTAACCCCTGAAAACGTCCTCGACCAATGAAACGCCCCCGTTCTGCTCCTCCGGAGCTACGAACGGGGGCGTTTCTGGTCTGCGGATTGTTTTCAGGGGTTAGCCCGTACGGCCTTCTACCGCCACGTAGCATTCAGGGCATCTGGAATGGACGGCGGCTTGACTACGAGCTGGGGCTGAAAAATCTGAACGGATGGGTGCCGTTGTTGGGAGCGCAGGCGTTGCTGGTGGCGATCACTTTGGGACTGGAATTTCCGCCTGCTAAATCAGAACCACCCTTAAAAAGGGTGGTTTGCTCTTAGGGTATAACCCACGGGCCCCGGGCTCGCGTCTAAAGGCGCGGGCCCGGACTTCGTCCAGGCCTAGTGCATC
>CABTWP010000044.1 GCA_902488525.1 uncultured Collinsella sp. | reverse complement strand
GGCAGCGGGCATAGGTAAGGGCGGTGGCACCGTCCATATGCTGCTGGCCAGCGGTAATCTTAATATCCAGGTGCTCGGGGTCGTCAACATCATCGGTTGCGTTAATGTCGATACCGCCAACCGAATCAATCAGCGCCTGCATACCGTCGAAGCTGACCTCGGCATAGTGGGAAATCTGAACACCGCACAGCTCGTTGACCGCCTCGACCATGGCCTCGGCGCCGCCAACGGTATGGCAGGCGTTGATCTTCATGGTCTCGCCCTTGTACTCGACCTTGGTGTCGCGCGGAACGGAAATGAGCGTCGCCTGCTTTTGCGTGGGGTCGATGCGTGCCAGGATAATCGAGTCGGCACGATACGTATCCTCGCCCGGACGGCCGTCGGTGCCAAGAAGCAGCACGTAGAACGGATCCTTTGCCTCATCGGTGTCAACCAGAACCCGACGCAGATTATCGGTAATGACATTAGAATCGCCGAGCTTGCCCATAATGGTAGCAAACCACAGGCCGGCAGCGGTAGTGGCACTCAGCAGCACACCAAGCACGACAATGAGCGCGACGTGACGAATCGTGTGGCTACGACGACGTTGACGAGCGCGCTCGGAATAGCGAGCCACGTTATCGCGACTGTAGATCTTGGCCTGCGCACCAGTTGAGGGTCTTCGGGCGGTGGTATCCGCGAGGGGCTTTTTATTAAACATAGGCAACCTGTATTAGTAGATGACGGGATCGGGGACGGAAGCATGCTCGACATGCGCGCCGAGCGCCTGCAGCTTTTCGACAAACTGCTCGTAGCCGCGCTTGATGTGATGGATGGCCGAAACCTCGGTCGTCCCGTCGGCGATCAAGCCCGCTACGACGAGGGCCGCTCCGCCACGCAGATCGGGCGAGGTAACCTGTGCACCCGAGAAGCCCTTGACGCCATGAATCATGGCATGATGGCTCTCGATACGAATGTCGGCACCCATGCGCACCAGCTCAGAGGCAAACATAAAGCGATTCTCGAAGATGTTCTCGGTAATAACGGAACTGCCGTCGGCAAGGGCGGAGAGCACCATAATCTGCGCCTGCATGTCCGTCGGGAAGCCGGGGAACGGAAGCGTCTGGATGTCGACCGGCTTGATACGCTCGGCACGGTTCACATGGACGCCATCCTCGACGCGCTCGCAGTCGATACCCATGAGCTCCATCTTCTTGAGAACCATGCCCAAGTGAATGGGGCAAAAACCCGTGACGTCGACACCGCGATCGTCGGCCATCAGCGCACCGGCGACGATAAAGGTACCGGCCTCGATGCGGTCGCCCACTACGCGATGGGTAACGGGATGCAGCTCTTCCACGCCCTCGATAGTCACGACAGGCGTACCGGCGCCGACAATCTTAGCGCCCATCTCGTTGAGCATGTTGGCGAGATCGACGATCTCGGGCTCGCGGGCGGCATTGTCGATAACCGTGGTGCCCTGTGCGCGCACAGAGGCCATGATGAGGTTCTCGGTCGCACCGACGCTGGCGAACTCGAGCGTGACGGTGGTACCGCGCAGACCTTGGGGCGCATTAGCGTTGATGTAACCGTGGGCGGTATCGAACTCAACGCCCAGGGCCTCAAGACCAAGAATGTGCATATCGATCTTGCGAGCACCCAGGTTGCAGCCGCCCGGCATGGCAATCTTGGCGCGATGGAAGCGGCCCAGCAGGGGTCCCATGACGGCGGTGGAAGCACGCATCTTGGCAACGAGCTCGTAGGGGGCCTCCCAAGAATCGACCTGAGAGGTATCAATCTCGAGCGTGTGCTCGTCGAGAACATCGATCGTAGCGCCCATGCCCTTGAGCACCTTGCCCATCACGTGGACATCGGAAATATCGGGCACGTTCTGCAGCGTCGTCTTGCCCGGCGCCAGAAGCGTTGCCGCCATGAGTTTGAGCGCGGAGTTCTTGGCGCCCGAGACGGGCACGGAGCCTCCGATGGCGTGGCCACCCTCAACGCGGATAATATCCAAGGTCTACCCTTTCAAAAAGCATGCCCGGGGTGGCTGGGCCATCCCGGGCATGATGTGTTCGCAAATGGTCGAACGCTAAATCGTTTGACTATTGGGCAAGCTTGAGCTTACACCATGCGATTTCATTATAGAGGTAGGCGCGGCGTGCATCATCCTCCGACAAATTACCCAGCTTCTCTTCAAAACCTTGAATATCAGCTTTAAGCTTGTCGGCATCGACGGTCGCCAAATCGCAAGCGCGCTCGGCGAGAACGGTCACGACATCGTCCGCAACCTGGGCATAGCCGCCGGCCACGGCAAACGTGTGGTCGACAGTGCCCATGGCCTTATCGGAAACGCGAACGTAACCGCGGTCGATCGTGCAGATCTCGCTGGAGTGAGCAGGCAGGACGCCAAACTCGCCATCCGTGGACGGAATCGACACAAACGCAGCGTCGCCCTCATAGGCGCAGCTCACGGGGCACACGATGCGGATACGCATAACCTACTTCTCCCCCATCTTGCGGGCGCGCTCGCGCACGTCCTCAATCGTGGAAGCATAGCGGAAAGCCTGCTCGGGCAGGTCATCGGCCTTGCCGTCGACAATCTCGGCGAAGGAGCGGACGGTATCCTCGACGCGGACGTAGACACCGGGGTTGCCGGTGAACTTCTCGGCGACGTGGAAGGACTGTGAGAGGAACTGCTGAATCTTACGGGCACGGTTGACCGTAAGACGCTGCTCCTCGGACAGCTCGTCCATACCCAGAATGGCGATGATGTCCTGAAGGTCGGAGTACTCCTGCAGGAGCTCCTGGACCTTGACGGCGACACGGTAGTGCTCCTCGCCAACGATCGAGGGATCGAGAGCGTCGGAGGAAGACGCGAGCGGGTCAATAGCCGGGAAAAGGCCGAGCGACGAAATGCTACGCGAAAGAACCGTGGTGGCGTCGAGGTGCGTAAACGTCGTGGCAGGCGCCGGGTCGGTCAGGTCGTCTGCGGGGACGTAGACAGCCTGGACGGAGGTAATGGAGCCCGTCTTGGTCGAGGTAATGCGCTCCTGGAGGTCGCCCATCTCGGTTGCCAGCGTGGGCTGGTAACCAACGGCGGACGGCATACGGCCCAGCAGTGCGGAAACCTCGGAACCTGCCTGGGAGAAGCGGAAGATGTTGTCGATGAATAGCAGAACGTCCTGGCCACGATCGCGGAAGTACTCAGCGGTGGTAAGGCCGGCCAGACCGATGCGCAGACGCGCTCCGGGCGGCTCGTTCATCTGACCATAGACCAAGCAGGTCTTGTCGATAACGCCAGACTCGCTCATCTCGAGGAACAGGTCGGTGCCCTCGCGGGTACGCTCGCCGACGCCGGTGAACACCGAGGTACCGCCGTGCTCCTGGGCGAGGTTGTTGATGAGCTCCTGAATCAGAACGGTCTTGCCGACGCCGGCGCCGCCGAACAGACCTGTTTTGCCGCCACGGATGTAGGGCTCAAGCAGGTCGACGGCCTTGATGCCGGTCTCGAAGATCTCGGTCTTGGTGGTGAGCTCGTCGAAACGGGGCGCTGCATGGTGGATGGGGTAGAACTCCTCCACCTCGGGCATGGGCTTGCCGTCGACGGGCTTGCCCATGACGTTCCAAATGCGGCCGAGCGTCTTGGGGCCAACGGGCATCTTCATGGGCTCACCGGTATCGGTGGCGATGAGGCCGCGCTGCAGGCCGTCGGTCGAGGACATGGCGACCGTGCGGACGACGCCGCCCGGAAGCTGACTCTCGACCTCGAGGATCGTGCTCAGATGACCGATCGGGGTCTCGGCCTCGACCGTGAGCGCGTTGTAGATCGGGGGCACCGCACCGTCAAACTTGACGTCGACGACAGGACCGATGATTCGCACGATGCGACCATCACCGGCAGTCGTCTTCTTGGTGGCTTCCTCGACCGCAAGCTTTACGGTGTTATTAGCCATTACTGTTCCTCCAATGCTGAGGCTCCGCCGACGATCTCGTTAATCTCGGTCGTGATCGAAGCCTGGCGCACGCGACTATACGTGCGGGTAAGGGTCGAGATGATCGCGGTGGCGTTTTCCGTCGCGGAGTGCATGGCCTTGCGGCGTGCACCCTGCTCGGCAGCCGCCGAATCGATCAGGGCCTGGTAGATGACCGTCAGGATATAAGACGGCACAAGCTTGCCGAGGACATGCTCGGGAGAGGGCACGAACTCGAACGTGGACGAGATGCGCTTAGGGGCGTCGGTCTCGTTCTTACGCGGACCGTGGGCCATAGCGATCATCTCGGGGTCGAGCGGCAACAGATGCTCGACGCGAAGCTCCTGATCCACGCGGTTCTTGGCGTGGTGGTAGACAAGCTCGACACGGTCAAGCTCACCGGCACGATACGCATCGCAGATATGAGAGGAGATCATGCGGGCCTGATTGAAATCGGGCTCAGAGGAGTTGCCCTCAAAGTGCATGACGACGTTTGCGCGGTCACGGAAATACGTGGCCGGTTTGCGCCCGCACGCGATAATCTCGCACTCGATGCCGTCGTTCGCCCAAGAAGCGGCGAGCTTTTCGGCCGTGCGCTCCACCGTCGTATTGAAACCGCCGGCAAGGCCGCGGTCCGAAGCAATAACGACAATCAGGCCATGCTTGACGCTCTCATGCTTCTGCAGCATGGGATCGGTGCCCGAACAGGAGGCGTCGCCGGCGACCGTCAACATGACGTCGGTCAGCGCCTCCTTATAGGGCTCGGCCTGCTTGGAGCGATCGAGGGCACGACGGATCTTGGCCGTAGAGACCATCTCCATCGTGCGCGTGATCTGCTTGGTCGTGGTAACCGAGGAGATTCGCTTCTTAATGTCGCGAAGGTTGGCCATGGGGCTTAGTTCTCCTCTGATCCAGAAACATCCGAATGGTGCTTGGCCATGAACTGCTGCTTGAAGTCGCCGATGACGCGCAAGAGCTCAGCCTTGGTGTCATCATCGATCTTCTTGGCGCGAACCTTGTCGAGCAGCGAGCCAAAGCCATTGTCCATGTACTCGATGAGCTCGGCACGGAAAGGCAGCACGTCGGCGATCTCCAGGTCATCCAGGAAGCCCTCGTTGCCAGCGAACAGCGTAACGATCTGCTCGCCAACCTCAAACGGCTTGTAACGCGGCTGCTTCAGGAGCTCGGTCATGCGGGCACCATGGGTCAGCTGCTTCTGAGTAGCCTCGTCGAGGTCGGAGCCGAACTGCGTAAAGCCGGCGAGCTCCTGGTACGAAGCGAGGTCCAGACGGAGGTTGCCGGCGACCTGCTTCATAGCCTTGGTCTGCGCGTCGCCACCGACGCGGGACACGGAAATGCCCACGTCGACTGCCGGGCGCTGGCCCTGGAAGAAGAGCTCGGACTGCAGGTAGATCTGACCATCGGTAATGGAAATGACGTTGGTCGGAATGTAGGCCGAGACGTCGCCGTCCTGGGTCTCGATGATCGGAAGAGCCGTCATGGAGCCATAACCGTTCTTCTTGGACATCTTGACTGCACGCTCGAGCAGACGAGAGTGCAGGTAGAAGATGTCGCCAGGATAGGCCTCGCGTCCGGGCGGACGATGCAGCGTCAGAGACATCTGACGGTAAGCCACAGCCTGCTTGGACAGGTCGTCGTAGATGACGAGCACGTGGCCACCGGGGTTGGTCTCGCTGGCGGGCTTGCCGTCCTCGCCGTTGTACATAAAGAACTCGCCAATAGCGGCACCGGCCATAGGCGCGATGTACTGCATAGGGGCGGAATCGGCAGCGGTGGCCGAAACGATGATGGTGTAGTCGAGCGCACCGTGCTGAGCGAGGGTCTCGCGGATGTTGGCGACCGTGGAGGCCTTCTGGCCGATGGCGACATAGATGCAGACCATGCCCTTGCCGCGCTGGTTGAGGATAGCGTCGATGGCGATGGCGGTCTTACCGGTCTTACGGTCACCGATGATGAGCTCACGCTGACCGCGGCCAATAGGCACCATGGAGTCGATAGCGAGCAGACCGGTCTGAACCGGCTCGCACACCGGGGTACGATCGATGACGCCGGGAGCCTTGAACTCGATGGGGCGACGGTGCGTAGCGACGATGTCGCCCAGGCCGTCGATGGGCTGGCCGAGCGGATTGACGACGCGGCCGAGCATGGCACGGCTCACGGGGATATCCATAACGCGGCCAGTGGTGCGGCACTCGTCGCCTTCCTTGATGGAGTCGACGGCACCGAACAGAACGGCGCCGACCTCGTCACGGTCAAGGTTCTGGGCAAGGCCGAAGACGGTCTCACCGGTATCGGAGCTCTTGAACTCCAGAAGCTCGCCTGCCATGGCGCTCTTGAGGCCGGAGACGCGCGCGATGCCGTCGCCTACCTCATCGACCGTTGAAACCTCATGCGTATCGACCGTCGCGGAGAGGCTCGTGAGCTGCTCCTGCAGTTTCTTGGCGATATCCTGGGCATTGAGGGTTTCGGACATTAGGCTTCACCTCCGTACGAATTAGCAGAGTTTGCGAGGGTCTCCTGCGCGATGCGCAGCTGCGTCTTGACGGAAATGTCACGACGCTCGCCGCGGGCCTCGAGCACCAGGCCGCCCACGATAGACGGGTCGACCTGCTCGATAAGGAATACCTTGCGGCCGAAGTCCTGCTCGCATTTCTTAGTGATGGTTTGACGCAGCTCGTCGTCGAGCGGGATCGCCGTGGTGACGGTCACGCCCACTACATCCTCGTCTTCCTCGGCAACATACTTAAAGGCAGCTGCCACCTTGGGAAGAAGGTCGAGCTGGTCGCGCTTGGACATGGTGTCGAGCACGGCGATGATCTCGGGGCTGGCAGAAGCCAAGCGCTCGATCATCTCGAGGTCCTCAAACACATGGTCCTCGGCCTTAGCGGCTTCCAGAAGGGAGCGCGCGTAGGTCTCGAGCACCTTGTCCTGATAGCGGCTAGTCGGCATTCAGGCTACCTGCTTCCTGGATGTAGCGCTCGATGAGCTTCTTCTGCTCGGCATCGTCCTCGAGTGCCTCGCCCACGATCTTGGTGGCGACGGCAACGGACAGGTCGGCGATGGAGCTCGCGGCACCGGCGTAAATGGACTTGCGCTCGTCCTCGACGGTCGTATGGGCCTTGGCGATGATCTCCTCGGCCTCCTTGTGAGCAGCCTCGATGATACGGGCGCGCTCGGACTCGGCGTCCTTACGGGCCTCGAGAACGATGTCGGCAGCCTGACGACGGGCGTCGGTGACGATCGAGTCGGACTCAGCGCGCTTGGCGATAGCCTCCTGCTTGGTCTTCTCGGCCTCGTCGAGGCTCTCCTCGATCTTCTTGCCGCGCTCCTCCATGGTTTTCATGATGCCCGGCAGGGCGACCTTTGCCAGCACGATCCAGATGATCAGGAAGGCGATAAGCGCCGGGATGAACTCCGCCATCTTAGGGATGAGGATGTCCGCACCGGCAGCGCCGTCCTCGGCGAACGCGGAAACCGGCATAAGCAGCGCGGCCGCGGACGCGGAGAGTGCGATCGCGCTCTTCTGGGATGAAAGATTCATACTTGACGCTCCGTGCTATTTAACGATCAGCGCGACAACGAAGCCGATCAGAGCCAGAGCCTCGCCGAAGGCGGAGCCCATGATGAAGACGGTGAACACGCGGCCCTGGACCTCAGGCTGACGGGCCATAGCACCCGTAGCACCCAGAGCAGACAGGCCGATAGCAAGACCAGCGCCGATAACACCGAGACCGTAACCGATAACTCCCACGATTCCTCCTTTGTCGTGCGTGTCTTATTTCACGCAGGATAACCTTTTTATAACTGCCGGGCTCCATGGGTACGGGCACCGGCGGTTTAACGAATTGCCTTACCTTTAAGGCGCGAACGGAAGATTACTCCTCCTCCGCGACCTCCTCTGCCTCGGAGACATACACGGCGGTAAGGACCGTGAAGACGTAAGCCTGGATGGCGCCGACCACAAGCTCGATCGCATAGATCAGGATGAGGATGGCAAGCCAGGCCAGCGAAGGCAGGGCGCCGACGGCGTGGGCCGCGGAAACCTGCTGAAGCAGCGGCTGCATGAACATGCTCGCCATGATGGCGAACGAGCCCATGACCACGTGTCCTGCGAACATGTTGCAGAACAGACGGACGGCGAGCGTGATGAGGCGCAGGAAGGTCGAGAAAAGCTCGACGACCCACACGAGCACGTTCATCGGGAAGCTCACGCCCTGCGGGGCGAGGCTCTTGATGTAGCCGATCACGCCGTGAGCCTTGCATCCGTAGTAGATGAAGTACACGAAGGCGAAAATGGCGAGTGCGGCGGTGGAGCCGATTGCGCCGGTGCCGGGCTTCATTCCCGGGATCAGGCCGATCATGTTATTGATCAGGATGAACAGGAAAAGCGAGCACAGGAACGGGAAGTGCTTCTTCCAGTTCTCACCCACGACACCCTTGCCGATATCGTTCTCGACGTACTCGATGATGTACTCGAAACCGTTGACGAAGAAGCCCTTGGGAACCAGGGTCTGCTTCTTCTTGAACACGGCCAGGACGATCAGGAGCACGATCGTGGAGACGATCAGCCAAAACGAGTACTGCGTGATGCCGCAGCTCAGATCGCCCACGACAGGGGTGGAGCTGAACTCGCTGACCAGATGATTAATCTCATCAGGCAGCTTTTCAAAAATTTCCACGACTTACCTTTCGACCTCATGAGGATCTCGCAGCGCCTTGGCGACGCGAACCGCGCAGGCGGCCATAAAGGCCACGAAGCCGATCGCCTCGCCCAGGAGGAACATGCGAAATGCCTCTCCGAACAACACAAACACAACCAAGGTAAAGACAAGCAACGCGATTGCCGAGACCGCGAGACTCACCATACCCTTGAGCATGTCCGCATTCTGCTTATCGTCAAGAACCGGCTTGAGCGTAAAGACAAAGGGAAGGAAGGCAATCGCGCCCGCGATGGCACCTGCAACGATAGCGAGCAGATCGGCTATCTGAAACACTGGCGTCCTCACTTTCCTTTTTAACGCCTCACAGAACAGTTCCCGCCAAACATTGGTGACTATTGTACGAGCCAATCGCTAAAGTACAACCGTAAAACAAACGGTTAATACGCACCTGTACGTTTTCTTAAGGCCTTCTTTATGCCGCAGGTACGGTAATACGTTTTTTCGAACCCCTCAGGGCAAAACGTCCGTTAACAGGAGTGCGCGCGGTCGTCTTTTGCTCGCCCGCGCGCACCATTTCTTCGTATTTTCGACGTTAGCCGGTATGGCCCAGAGATTACAGCGTGCCGTAGATGCGGTCGCCGGCGTCGCCTAGGCCGGGAACGATGTAGGCAGCTTCGTTGAGATGGTCGTCGATGGCGCAGGTATAGATATGCACATCTGGGTCCTTCTCAGTCAGCGACTTGAGGCCCTCGGGGGCCGCGACGATGCACAGCATGCGGATGTCCTTGACACCGCGCTCGCGCAGGTAGCTGATGGCCATCTCGGCCGAACCGCCCGTGGCGAGCATGGGGTCGACGACCAGGCAGATGCGCTGATCGATATCCTTGGGCATCTTGCAGTAATACTCATGCGGCTCGTGGGTAACCTCGTCGCGCTCCATACCGATGTGGCCCACGCGAGCGGAGGGTACCAAGTCGAGGATGCCATCGACCATGCCAAGGCCTGCACGCAGGATGGGAACGATGGCGAGCTTTTTGCCGGCAAGCTGTTTGAACGTGGCGGTGGTGATGGGGGTCTCGACTTCGACGTCTTCCATGGGCAGGTCGCGCATGGCCTCGTAGCCGTCAAAAAGTGCGAGTTCGCGCACGAGCTGGCGGAACTGGTTGGTGCCGGTGTTTTTGTCGCGCAGAATCGACAGCTTATGCTGGACGAGCGGGTGATCGACAAGGGTCACACGGGACGTATCGTAGGTGACGGTCATGGGTTGATTGCCCCTTTCGTTGCGGCCGGAAGATGGCCTTGCTGACAAGGCGCATGGCGATGTTGTTGCCGCGCGCCGTGCATAAGTTTAACGGTTTGTTGTATCGAGCAGCTCGTCGCAACCCTACTGAGCGGTGTTGAGCGAACGCTTGACGGCATCACGCCAGCCCGCAAGGTTTTGCTCGCGGCGCTCGGCGGACATGTGGGGAAGGAAGGTCCTAACGATCTGAGCGTTTTGCTCCAGCTCCTCCAGGTCCTCCCAATAGCCGACGGCAAGGCCCGCCAAGTACGCGGCACCGATCGCCGTGGTCTCCACCGTCTCGCACTGCAACACGGGGATATCCAGCAGATCGGCCTGGAATTGCATGATGAACTCGTTGCGCGAGGCACCGCCATCGACGGACAGGCGCTCAATCGAAAGTCCCACGTCCTGCTCCATGGCGCGCAGCACGTCGTAGCTCTGATATGCCATGGATTCGCAGGCGGCACGTACGATGGTCGCACGGCTCGAGGCGCCGGTCAGACCGCACACGATACCGCGGGCATGCGGGTCCCACCAGGGAGCGCCCAGACCCGCAAAGGCGGGGACGAAGTAGCAGCCCTCATTGTCGTTGATCGAAGCGGCGAGTTGTGCCGACTCGCTCACACTCGAGATGATGCCCATGTTGTTGCGCAGCCAGTTCATGGTTGAGCCGGCGGCAAAGATAGAACCCTCGAGCGCATAGCTGATCTTGCCGTCCGCGGCGATACCGATCGTGGAGACCAGACCGTTCTTGGATTCGACGACCTCGTCGCCGGTGTTCATGAGCATAAAGCAGCCCGTGCCATAGGTGTTTTTGGTCTGGCCGGGATGGAAGCAGCAGTGGCCGAACAGCGACGCCTGCTGGTCGCCCGCCACGCCCATGATGGGCGGCATGTTGGTCATGATGTCGCTCGCGACGCGGCCGTAGTCGCCCGAGCTCCAACGAACCTCGGGCATCATGGAACGTGGAACGTCAAAGAGCGCCAGCAGGTCGTCGTCCCAATCGAGCGTATGGATATTAAAGAGTGCCGTGCGGCTGGCATTGGTGTAGTCGGTGGCAAAGACCTGACTGCCGGTGAGGTTGTAGATGAGCCAGGTGTCGATGGTGCCGAACATGAGGTCGCCTGCCGCCGCGCTCTCACGCGCACCGTCGACGTTGTCGAGGATCCACTGCACCTTGGAAGCCGAAAAATACGGATCGAGCGTGAGTCCTGTGCGGGAGCGCACCAGCTCCTCGCAACCCTGTTCAACCAACGCGTCGATTGCCGGCGCGGTACGGCGGCACTGCCATACGATGGCGTTATAGATCGGCTGACCGCTCACGCGGTCCCAGACCACCGTGGTCTCGCGCTGGTTGGAGATGCCGATGGCGGCAATGCGGTCGGAGTGGATACCGCTCTTAAACTGGACTTCCATCATGACGGCGATCTGGCTGGCAAGGACCGTCATGGGGTCTTGCTCTACCCAACCGGGACGTGGGAAGCTGGTTTTGACGCTGCGACGTGCCTGCGCGACGATGCATCCGTACTCGTCGACGATGGTCGCAAGTACCGAGGTGGTGCCGCAGTCGAGCGCCATGATGTAGGAACCGCCAAAGTCAAACGAGGCATCTTCCATGCCCAGGCTGCCCAGATTCAACGACATCGCTTACACCTTTCTATTGCATCGGGTCGGACAGGACCCGTTCGATCTCTGATGCGGGAAGTGCGCCTTGGCGCAGGATCTGGAGCCCGCCGTGCTGGAACGACACGATGGTCGAGGCGTCGCGACACGGGGTCTCACCGGCGTCGACGGCAACATCGACCCCCTCCAGGATGCGCTCCTCCACCGTGACAAAACTTGCCGGCGCGGGCGCGCCATGCGTGTTAGCGCTGGTGCAGGCAAGAGGGCTGCCGCAGGCGCGGATGAGCGCTTGGACCACAGGCGAGGCCGACGCGCGAAGAGCCACAGTGTCGTCGGCGGCACGCATAAAGGTCGGCACGCAGGGGGCCGCCTTGACCACAATAGTCAGGGCCCCCGGCCAGCATCGTCGTGCGAGTACGCGAGCCTCTTCGGGGATATCCACGCCATAGCGGTCGAGTGCTTCGGCATTATCAACCAGCCAGGCGACCGTTTGGGTGAGCTTGCGCTGCTTGAGGGTAAAGATGCGGCGGTAGCCGGTACCGAGCGCAGGGACCGCGGCGCCATTGACGACAGCCTGCGGATCGCGCGGCCACGATGGGAATTCGCTTGTATCTTGGAGCACGGCGTCCGAGAAGGCGTTGACTGCCACGGCGACACCGTAGACGGTCTCGGTCGGGATCAAGGCCAGGCCGCCGCGGCCGAGCACCTCGGCCGTGCGCTCGACGGCGAGCCGATGCGGCTCGCGCGTTCCCTCGTATACCCGATAGACCGTCTGCATGTGTATGCCAGCCCCTTACGCTCTGGTGAAAGTTAGTTTACTGAGGGGCATTCTCGCACGAAACGTTCAACCTATTTGGCCAGAGTGCATGTTGGTTTGGTGAGCGGCTCTAGTAGTCGGTGAAAGTGAGGGGGTTAATTGAAGATTTTTAGCGCGCAAGCGTAACGGTACGATCGGGAAACTCGATGCTTGCAACCAGTTTTCCGCCGAGGCTCTCTGCGTACCTGCTCAGCGTGTCGAGCCTCATCGAACCCAACTCCCCACGCTCGAGCTCGGATACACGTTTTTGAGAAACGCCCATCGACTGGGCGACCGACGCCTGTGTTAGATCTTTTAACCTGCGAATCTGAGCAAGCTTATAGGCTTCGATACGATCGCGAGTCCTCTCCTGCTCGGCGGTAATGGAGTCGCGTGTTATCCCGCGAGATTCCATATACTCATGCAGTTCCATCTCGATCGAGCCTCCTTACGTGGCGACGGTATATTTGCTCGGCCCTTGGAATGTTGATCGCATACCAACCGTTCCATTTTGCCCTTGACGATCCCGCTCGCGACTTATCACCCGCCAATAGCAATACCGCCTGGCGCTTGGGGTCAAAGGCGAAGAGGATGCGAATCACCTGCCCACCACACGACGTCACTCTCAGCTCCTTTAAATGATGAAGCTTCGAGCCCTTTACGCGGTCAACCAGCGGACGACCAAGGCTGGGACCTTCCTTCTCGAGCACCAAAAGGTCTGCATAAATCTGCTTCAGCGTAGCTTCATCCTGCTCATCAAGCCAAGGTTCAATGTAATCAAGCACGATACGGTACCGATGCAGCTGATTTGACATACCTTTCTCCTTCTATAGTAGAAGTTTTACGGTATATTGCAAGGACAAACTTGCGCAAATGTCTATTAATTCAGCTTAAATACGCTGTTTGGGCTCGGTGACGATGGCTCGGACGATGCGGGGGCGATCGGTGAGGTCATGGACGATACGCACGTCCGAAAGGCCTGCCTGGCGACAGAGCTCGGCCGCGGCATCGAGGGCACCCTCGTAGAGCTCGCAGGCAAACAGGCCGCCGGCGCGCAGCATGTAGGGCGCCGCATTGAGCAGGCGGCGGAAGATATCGAGGCCGTCGGCGCCGCCCTCGAGCGCCAGGTCGGGCTCGAAGTCCTTGACCTCGTGCGGCAGCGAGCGCATGACGTCGGTCGGAATGTAGGGCGGATTGGAGACAAGCACGTCGAACGTGCCCCACTCTTCGCGGGGAATGGAGCTCACCAGGTTCGTGAGGCTAAAGGCGACCTCATCGGATGTGAGACCGAGCGCGTCGCGGTTTTTGGTGGCCAGATCGATAGCGCGCGGCTCGATATCGGTGGCGGTGCAGGTAACGTGGCCGCGGCGCTCCCAGGCAAGGGAGAGCGAGATGCAGCCCGTGCCGCAGCCGACCTCGAGAACGCGGGCAGTGCAGGGCTCGGTTGGGGCAGGCGCAGCGGCATCCTGAGCTGAAGCCGTCTCCTGGCCGGCACCCTCGATGGCGATGCCGTATTCGTCGAACTCGGACTCGGCGGCTTCCGCGGCTTCGGCTTCTGCTGCCTGCGCGGCGGCTTCCTCGGCCTCGCGGTCGGCCAGTTCCTCGGCATAGGCACGGCTGCCCAGTACGTCGCCGCCTAACGCCGCCTCGTCGGCAGCCGTCAGGTTAGCGGCACGGCGCTCGGCAGTCGCGCGCTCGTCGGCCAGCGCCGCCTCAGCTTTGCGGGCCTCTTCGACCTCATCGTTCCAAGGCAGCTCAACACGCTGACGGGCAGCAGCCTCGGGACTCAGCACCTCGGCATCCAGATAATTGAGGACTTCCTCGACGAGCATCTCGGTCTCGGGACGCGGAATGAGCACGCCGGGGGCGCACGCGACGTCGATCATGCGAAACTGCGTGCTGCCGGTGATGTACTGCAGCGGTTCACCTTTAGCGCGACGAACAACGGCCGCATGCATAGTCTCGAGCTGGGCCGCGTTAAGCGTCTCGTCCATACGCATATATAGGTCAATGCGCGCCAGGCCCGTGGCGGCGCACAGCAGCCACTCGGCAGAAAGACGGGGGTGCTCCTCGCCGCGCTCGGCCAGGTACTCCTTGGTCCACTCGAGACAACGCTTGATGGTCCAAATCTCGTTTGCCATGGGGCTCTCCCCTCTTAAGCGCCGGACGGCGCGCGAATGTCGGAGCAGATTGTACGCGAGGCCAGCGCTTGGCAAGGGACGATTGAAGGCGATTATCGAGAATCAGCCCAGATTTTTGCACCGAGCTCGCTCAAAGTGTTCATTCGCCGACGTCTAGATTTGCATTCGTCAAGCTTTTGGCAAGGTTGCCCAAAACTGACCAATATCTAACCAAGAACTTGCCAAATCACTTGACGCGCGACGCATCAAAAATCGCCCCGCGACTTCTCGGACGATTTTTTGAGCATTATTTTCGATAGCAGATGAATGCCGCTAATTTCTTTGAGCAGGTAGCCGGCTTAATGGCCATCAAAGCCGATTAAATAACATCTCAAAGCAATGTGCCCAACCTAGTCATTTAAGAACGTCCCCAATGACTACATCTAAGGCGCCGCAGGTTGAGCATACCGCATCCGGAGCAAGGCAACACCGCAGGTAGAGGACGGACAGCGAGCGGGTCGCATTTGAGACAAGGTGACGTGAAACGAAAGGGCGCTGACCTTCTGGTCGCGCCCTTGAAGTTGAACGTCAGATT
>CABTWP010000043.1 GCA_902488525.1 uncultured Collinsella sp. | reverse complement strand
GCGGTCTTGGGCCGGCGGTTTGCTGCGCCGCCGGCCCATACCGCCGCAAATGAGCGTGCCACCGCCTCCGTTGGCAAGCAGGCCCGCCAAGGCGCCGTGGCCGGTGCCGCCGGTGCCTACGACCTGCTCGTTGAGCACCTTGCCATCCTGGATGTCGTAGATCTTGAACTGCTCGCTGCGGCCAAAGTGCATAAAGATGTTGCCGTTGTCGTACGTCGTTGCCACCCTCATGGTGCCGACCTCCTTTGCTGGCCATGCGGCCGTCGTCGAGGCGATGGGGGAGTACGTGATATTGCCGCCCTCGATGACGAGCGCTCGTCCGTTGACCAGCGCATCGGCCACCTTGCGATGCGCGCGGCTGCAAATGGCCGCCACCGTTGCACGGGCGATGCCCATCTGCTGGGCGACCGCCTCTTGGTTGAGACCTTCCAGGTCGCACAGGCGCAGCACCTCAAGCTCGTCGACGGTCATGTCGATGGCATCACCGCTGGCCAGGCCATCGGGGGTGAAGCCGCGGTATTCGGGGATGATCCCGACGCGGCGCAGTTTTTCGCGTCTTCCTGCCATGCACACTCCTTATCTGACATATGTCAACAATAGGATAACGCGTTAGTCGTTGGGCGCAAGGCATTTCTGGCATATGTCAGAAAAAGGCTAAGATGCCTCGTTGCCGCTTGCGGAGCCGCGCTGCCGTGCATTGCGTGTGCCGGACTAAGTGTCCAATTCGACACTCGCGCGCCTGGGCTACAATAAATCTCGCTTATAGGCGACTGACAGGAGGGTCAATGAGCAAAGCTGATCAGCAGTTTGTAACCATGTGCCGCGATATCTTGGATCATGGCACCACCACCGAGGGCCAAAAGGTCCGTCCGGTGTGGGAGGACGGCACCCCTGCCTATACCATTAAAAACTTTGGTGTCACGGCGCGCTATGATCTGCGCGAGGAGTTCCCCGCGCTCACCCTGCGTCGTACGGCGCTTAAGTCTGCCATGGACGAGATTCTGTGGATCTATCAAAAGAAGTCCAATAACGTGCATGATCTCAACAGCCATATCTGGGATGAGTGGGCCGATGAGACCGGTTCCATCGGTAAAGCCTACGGCTATCAGATTGGTCAGAAGAGCCATTACGCCGAGGGCGACTTCGACCAGATGGACCGTGTGCTGTACGACCTTAAGCACACGCCGTATAGTCGCCGCATTATGACCAATACGTACGTGTTTAGCGATCTGTCCGAGATGCACCTTTATCCGTGCGCCTATAGCGTGACCTATAACGTGACGCAGCGTCCTCAGGACGACAAGCCGACGCTCAACATGATTCTCAACCAGCGCAGCCAGGACATTTTGGCCGCGAACAACTGGAACGTGTGCCAGTACGCCATTTTGCTGATGATGGTCGCGCAGTCGGTCGATATGATTCCCGGTGAGCTGCTGCACGTGATCGCCGACGCCCATATCTATGATCGTCATGTCGATATCGTCCGCGAGCTTATCGAGCGTCCGCAGTTTGCGGCACCCAAGGTAACGCTCAACCCCGATGTGCATGACTTCTATGCGTTTACGACCGATGACCTGATCGTCGAGGGCTATGAGCACGGCCCGCAGGTCAAGAACATTCCCATTGCGGTGTAGGTGGTGCTCATGACGTGTAAGCTATCTGCTATCGTCGCCGTGTGTGACGATTGGGGCATTGGGTGCGAGGGCGACATGGTGGTGTCCAATCGCGCCGATATGCGCCATTTTGTGGCCTGCACCAAGGGCTGCCCGGTTATCATGGGACGCAAGACCCTGCTGAGTTTTCCCGGCGGGCGTCCGCTCAAGAACCGCCGCAATATCGTGCTCACCCGCGACGAGAGCTTTGCCCCCGAGGGCGTCGACGTGGTGCATAGTATCGACGAGGCGCTCGCCGCGGTTGCCGATGAGCCCGTTGCCTGGGTGATCGGTGGCGGCGATGTCTATCGGCATTTTTTGCCGTATTGCGTCGAGGCCGAGGTCACGCATAACCACTGCGTCCATGTCGTGGATACGTACTTTCCCGATTTGGAAGCCGATCCTGCGTGGGAGATTGCGCAGCATAGCGGGGTCGCGACGATTGCCGCCGGTGAGGGTGACGAGGGCGTCGATTATGAGTTCGTGACGTATCGTCGCATCGAGGCGTAAATCGTCTGGCGTGAACGGTATCATCGGGTTGATTGAATGCATGGGGCGGCGCTTAGCGTCGCCTCGTTTGGTATAGATGTGCTGTAAAGAAGGGTGCGGGCTGGCTGCTATGACTGATGCCGTTGAGGTTCTGCGAATTGATTCGCTCGAGGACGAGCGGCTCGATGCCTACGTGCGACTGACCGAGCGTGAGCTTCGCTGCGTGCTGGAGCCGCAGAAGGGCATTTTTATCGCTGAGAGTGCCAAGGTCATCGAGCGTGCGGTTCGCGCCGGATATGAGCCGGTGAGCTTTCTTCTGGGCGAGCGCTGGCTCGACCAGATGATGCCGCTGTTTGACCAGCTTGTCGTGCGCGAGGGAGCGGGTCCGGTTCCCGTGTTCGTGGCCTCCATGGAGCTCATGGAGCAGTTGACGGGCTTTAACGTGACGCGCGGCGCGCTGGCGGCGTTCCGTCGCCCGCGTCAGATTCCGGTTGATGAGTTCTTGGGCGGCGTTGTCGAGGCGGCGGGGGGTCGTCCGGTGCGCGTGTGCGTGCTTGAGGGTATTGTCGATCACACCAATGTTGGCGCGATTTTCCGCTCGGCTGCCGCATTGAACGTTGACGGTATTTTGGTCAGCCCGACGTGCTGCGATCCACTGTATCGTCGCTCGGCCCGCGTGAGCATGGGCACCGTGTTTCAGGTGCCGTGGACGCGCATTGGCAGCGAGGCTCGTGTGTGGCCGCATGATGGTCTGAGCGCGTTGCACGATGCCGGTTTTTCGTGTGCCGCTATGGCGTTGACGGACGACTCTGTTTCGCTTGATGATCCTGTACTGCGGAAGATTGATCGCTTGGCGATTTTTATGGGCACCGAGGGTGCCGGCCTGGGCGCCAAGACCATTGCCGGCTGTGACCACGCGGTGCGCATTCCGATGGCGCACGGGGTCGATTCGCTCAACGTGGCCGCGGCGAGCGCCGTCGCCTTTTGGCAGCTGTGCCCGCACGTGAGCAATGAGTATCACTACCAGCCGGGTTTGTATCACTAGGCAGATATTTTGCACTGGGCTCTGATTCGGGGTGTTTCGGTCGACGCCGGTCGATGCTAAGCTGGTATTTGCTTTGGTCTTAAATTGCCGTTTTGTTGTTTAACATACGTTGGCGGGGAGGGCGTGTGGCTAAGAAATCTACGGCTATCGATGTAACGCAGGGTGTCATTTGGCAACAGCTGCTGTCGCTGTGCGTTCCCATCTTTTTTAGTTCGTTTTTTCAGCAGGCCTACACGCTTATCGGTACGTATATCGTTGGCCAGTTTGGCGGCAAGCTCGCGCTGGGTGGCATTCAAGCCACGATGGTGCTCACCGAGCTCTGCATTGGCTTTTGCGTTGGCGTCGGCGCCGGCTGCGCGGTCATTACCGGTCAGTATTTTGGCCAGCACGATGATGAGCGACTGAGTCGTTCGGTCCATACAGCCATGACGCTCGCGCTGGTGGGCGGTATCGCTTTCTCGATTCTTGGCATAGTGTTCGTTGAGCCCATGCTGGTGCTTATGAACACGCCGCATGAACTATTGGCCGAGGGCGTGGCCTATGCTCGCTGTTATTTTGCCGCGATGGTTGCGGCACTGCTGCTTAATATGGGAACCGCACTGCTGCGTGCCGTGGGCGACACGCGCGGCCCCGCCGTGATCATTGCCTCTGGCTGCCTGGTTAACGTGGTGCTGGATATCATTTTTGTCGCTGTGTTGCATATGGAGGCGCTGGGCTGCGGCATCGCGGTGGCGCTGACCATTTGCTCCAATGCAACGATGATCGTGTTGCGCATGATGCGCGCTCCGGGTGCATGGCGTCTTTCGCTGTCTAAGCTCGGTATCGATCGCGGTATTTGCAAGAGTATGATCTCGTGTGGTCTGCCACTCGGTTTTCAATCGGCTGCCTATTCGATCTCGAACGTGATGATCCAGGTATCGGTTAATTCGTTTGGCGCCGATGTCACGACTGCTTGGGGTCTATCTGGGCGCCTGGATGGCATTATCTGGATGGTGACCGAGGCGCTCGGCGTATCGATCACTACGTTCTCGGCGCAGAACTTTGGCGCGCGCAACTACGAGCGCATGCGCAAGGGCTACCATACGTCGCTCGTGCTGTCGTTTATGCTCATTGGTGGCCTGTCTGCCGTGCTGCTGGTGTTCTCGGGCCCGCTGTCGCGTTTGTTTGTCGACGATGCTTCGATTTCGGCGTACACCACGACTATCCTCCATTTCATTGCGCCGTTCTATGCGATTTTCTCGATTATCGAGAACGCCTCGGGTTCCATCCGCGGCGCCGGCGTGAGTTTGCAGCCTATGATGCTCACCATCTTTGGCACCGTTGTCTTGAGGGTGATCTGGGTGTTTGCGATCATGCCCTTCGATCCGTCGCTCGAGCATCTACTGCTGGTTTACCCCGTAACCTGGCTCATCACCGCAACCATGTTCACCATCTACCATCACAGCGGCAACTGGCTAGGTCGCGCCACCGCCTAGCTCATCCGTCAGATACCCCTGATAAGTTGCGGTGAAATAGTTCCTGAAAAGCCCTTGCGGACCGTCAAACAAGTACTATTCCACCGCAACTTCCTTATGAGCTGTAGGTGTTGGCGGAAAACGAATCAATTAGTATTCGATGCCTTGGCGGGCTAGGAGGCCTTCGTCGAAGTAGTGTTTGATGGGACGTATTTCGGTGACTAAGTCCGCGAGGTCGGCCAACGGCAGCAGCCCGCGGCCGGTGAGCACGAGTTCCGTGGTGGCGGGCTTTATCGCGATCAGCGCTTCGACATCCTCGCGTGTCACGAAGCCGCGGCGCATGGCCTCGCCGAGTTCGTCCAAAATCAGAACGTCGACCTGTGATATCTGCTCGCATGCGAGCTCCATGATCTGTGCGGCGCAAGCCTCGGGCGTGTCGCGGTCAGCTTGTACGATGCGCAGCCCCAGGCGCGGCGCGGCATCGTGTTCGGCGCAGTGCAGTTTCTTGGCAAACTGCAGCCTAAGAACGTCGAGCCCGTAGCCCGTCGCGCGCAGCGCGAGCCCCAGCGCAGCCGTCGTCTTGCCCTTGCCGTCGCCTGTATAGATTTGAACCTTGCCGACTTACAGTGATGCCATCTCTGTCCTTTCGTGCCCGGCGTCGGTTTATCGCCGTCCGGGTTGGGTATTCTAGAAAGCATTATCAACCCCAGTAGATGGAGTTCAAGCAGATGGAGATGGATGACAACAAACGTAGACGGAATATGATTCTCTACGTGCTCATCGCCTTCGTCGTCTACCTCGTGCTCTCGACCGTTCTGTTCCCCAACATCGGTCACACGCAGCAGATTACGAAGACCGATTACTCGACGTTTGTCAAAGCGCTCGATAAGAAGAGCGTCGACAAGGTCGAGTACAACACGGACGATTACTCGATTTATTACACCAAGAAGGGCGAGGACGAGAACATCGCCTACAAGACGACCGGTGTGCCGAATGACGCGGGCTTTACCGATCGCGTGCTTGAGTCTGGCGCTTCGCTGGAGTCGGTCGTTCCCGATAAGAACTCGGGTTTGATGACCTACTACCTGCTCACACTCATTCTTCCCATGGCGATTTTCTTCCTCATCGGTTGGTGGCTCAACCGCCGCATGAAGAAGGCTATGGGCGATGACGGCCCGTCGATGAACTTTGGCGGCGGCGGTTTTGGCGGCGGCGGACTGGGTAAGTCCGGCGCGCGCGTGATCGCCTCCAAGGACGTGGGCGTGACCTTTAAGGACGTCGCCGGTCAGGAAGAGGCCAAGGAGTCTCTCAAGGAGGTCGTCGACTTTCTGGAGAAGCCGCAGCGCTACGAGGAGATCGGCGCCAAGCTGCCGCGTGGTGCTCTCCTTGTTGGCCCTCCGGGTACCGGTAAGACCCTGCTTGCCAAGGCTGTTGCCGGCGAGGCCGGTGTTCCGTTCTTTAGCATTTCGGGCTCTGAGTTCGTTGAGATGTTTGTCGGTCGCGGCGCTGCTAAGGTTCGTGACCTGTTTAAGCAGGCCAAGGAAAAGGCACCGTGTATCGTCTTTATCGATGAGATCGATACCATCGGTAAGAAGCGCGATGGCGGCGGCTTTAGCGGCAACGACGAGCGCGAGCAGACGCTCAATCAGTTGCTGACCGAGATGGATGGCTTCGATAACCATAAGGGTATCGTTGTCCTTGCCGCAACCAACCGCCCCGACAGTCTCGATCCCGCTCTACTGCGCCCCGGTCGTTTTGACCGCCGCATCCCCGTCGAGCTGCCCGATCTGACCGGCCGCAAGAACATCCTCGAGCTGCATGCCAAGAGCGTGAAGACCGAGCCGCCGATCGACCTGACCGCGATTGCCCGCGCCACGCCCGGTGCCTCGGGCGCCGACCTGGCCAATATCATCAACGAGGGTGCCCTGCGCGCCGTTCGCGAGGGTCGCAAGCGTGCAACCCAGGACGACTTCGAGGAGTCGGTGGAGGTCGTCATTGCCGGCCAACAGCGTAAGTCCACGGTGCTTTCCGACCACGAGAAGCAGGTCGTTTCCTACCATGAGATCGGCCATGCCATTGTTGCCGCTCGCCAGAAGGGCTCTGCGCCGGTCACGAAGATCACCATCGTTCCGCGCACGAGCGGTGCCCTGGGCTACACCATGCAGGTCGAGGAGGACGAGCGCTTCCTGACCACGCGCCAGGAGGTCCTGGATAAGCTCGCCGTCTACTGCGGTGGTCGCGCGGCCGAGGAGCTCATCTTTGGCGAGATGACGACCGGCGCCGCCAACGATATCGAGCAGGCCACCAAGCTCGCCCGTAATATGGTGACGCGCTTTGGTATGTCCGACGAGTTTGGCATGATGGCGCTCGGTACCGTGCAGAACGCGTATCTCAATCAGGACACGTCGCTCACCTGCGCCCCCGGTACGGCCGAGCGTGTGGACGCGATTGTCGCCAAGCTGATCGAGGATGCGCACGACCGCGCTTTGCAGATTCTGAAGGAGAACAAGTTTAAGCTCCACGAGCTGGCTCGTTATCTGTATAAGAAGGAGACCATCACGGGCGAGGAGTTCATGAACCTCCTCACGCGCGAGAATCCGCTGATGCCCAAGCAACAGTAATACTAGTTGCGCAGTGTCAATCGCCCCATTTGAGTGTCCATCTCAAATGGGGCGTTTTGCGTGGGGAGTGTTGTATATGAAGATCGTGGTGAGCGCCTGATTGATGGGCGAGAGCTGCAAGTATAACGGGCTCGATAACTACCACCGCGCGTTGGTCGAGGCTTGCGAGCGCACGGGGACCGAGGTCCTCCTCGTGTGCCCCGAGGTCTTTGGCGGCCTGCCCACGCCGCGCAAGCCGTCCGAGATTGTGAACGGCGAGGTTCGTACCTGCGAGGGCATCTCGGTTGATCGCGAATTTCGCCTGGGTGCCCAACGTGCGCTCGATATGTGCGAGCAGGCGGGCGGCCCGTCCGAGATTGCTGCGTGCGTCTTGCAGGACCGCAGTCCCTCGTGCGGCGCGGGTCGCATCTACGACGGTACCTTTAGCGGTACGCTCACCGCGGGCAACGGCGTCTTCGTTGATCTGTTGCTGCGTCACGGCTATCGCGTTATACCAGCTAGCGAGTTCGACCCCAGCATGCTGGAGCAATAAAAAACCACCACAAGGGCACTGCTCCCTTGTGGTGGTTTTGGGCTAGGCCTAGAGCGTGTGGCCGTAGGCGTTGGCGGCCTTGATGGCGGCGGCGAACTTTTCGTCGGTGAAGGGCTCCGGGTTGCCTTGCTTCCACTCGTTGGTGGCGTGTGCGTATTCGCACAGGGCAGGGATGTCGGCCTCGGAAAGTCCGACCTGCTCAAGCGTTACGGGCAGGCCCATCTGCTTGTTAAAGGCGGCGTAGCGTTCAAGGCTCTCGGTATCGCCCGTATAGGCAAACAGCACGAGCACGCCCAGGCTCACGACCTCACCGTGCAGATAGGTTCCCTCGCGCGGAATGCTGCACGTCGCATTGTAGAACGCGTGCGCCACGCTCGAGTTGTAGTAGTAATCGTTTTGGTTGGTCAGGTTCGAGACATAGCCCGTGTTGACCACGATGTCGAGCGCGATCTGCTTGACGGCCTCGCTCGACAGATTCCGGCGCACGTCCTCAAGACCCTGGACGCCATAAGTAAACAGAGGCTCGGAGCAGGTGTGGGCGAGTGCCAGGCCAAGGCCGGCGGTGTGCTCCAGGTTGCCGGCGCTCGTGGCGTACTCGACCTCGGGCTGCTTGGACAGGGCGTCGCCCACGCCGGCCCAAAAGTACTCCGCCGGAGCTTCGGCGATAATCTTGGGGTTGATGAAGATATGCGCAGGTCGGTTGGGGTACGAATATCCCTCGAGCGAGCCGTCGTCGTTGTACACGACGGCAATGGCGGTCGCGGCCGAGCAGTTGGAACAGATCGTCGGGACGGTGAAGACGATCTTCTTGAGCTCGATGGCTGCGGTCTTCACGGTGTCGAGTGCCTTGCCGCCGCCACAGGCGATAAGCACGTCTGCCTGCTGGCAAGCGGGGGAGTTCACGACCTTGGCGATATTGGCGCGCGTGCTGTTGGTGCCGTAGACGCGCGTCTCCAGAATCTCGACGTCGGTGCCTGCCAGCGCAGCCTCGATGCCCGGCAGCGCCGCAGCCAGGGCTCGCTTGCCGCCGATGATGGCGACCTTGGTCGTTCCGTACTCTGCCAGCGCGGCGGGCAACTCGGTAAAACAATCCTCGCCAACGGTGTAGTCGCTCATTCCAATCGTGCGCATAGCAACCTTCTTTCGTTCGATAAAGTGCTTTCAGGTATTTTGCTCCAAGAGAAGGTCCACAGCCGCGAGAAATATCGAACGTATAAAACCAGTGTTGAGGGTTTTTCGCCGGCGCTGAACGTGCTAGCATACTCCGCATAAGCGTTGATGGGGACGAGTAGTCGGCCGTCCGCATGCTACAGAGAGCGGGGAGCGCTGAGAACCCGTGCATGCGACCGATGAAAATCACCCCGGAGCAGCGGTCCCAACGGACGTGCCGCGCAGGTTCGTCTTAGTAGAC
The DNA here is from genome assembly GCA_902488525.1 of uncultured Collinsella sp. Lineage (GTDB taxonomy): Bacteria > Actinomycetota > Coriobacteriia > Coriobacteriales > Coriobacteriaceae > Collinsella. The sequence continues at coordinate 6,423 of CABTWP010000043.1, read as the reverse complement.
ATCGCCGAGATGGTCGTCGATACAGACCAGCCGAGTAACGGATGCGAGCGCGCGGCGACGCGAGCGAGGGCATCTAAGCTGGGTGGTTAAGCGAAGAGCTTTTACGGACAGACTGTCCGTTTTGTGGCGCTTCGTCCCAGCTTGTAGGGACGGGCGCTTTTTTGGTGCCCAGAGGGCGTGCGCGCCCATGACAAGAAAGGGGTACCGTGGCAAACGAGTACAAGCAGACGATGAATCTGCCCAAAACCGGATTTCCCATGCGTGCCGGTCTTTCCAAGTCCGAGCCAAAGCGACTCAAGGACTGGCAGGACAACAAGGTCTACGAGCAAGTTCTAAAGAAGAACGAGGGTCACAAGAAGTTCGTGCTGCACGACGGCCCTCCGTACGCCAACGGCCCGATCCACATCGGCCACGCCATGAACAAGATCTCCAAGGACATGATCAACCGTTACTGGATGATGCAGGGCTATGAGGTTCCCTATGTTCCCGGTTGGGACTGCCACGGTCAGCCGATCGAACATAAGGTCGAGGAGAAGCTCGGCACCGAGAAGTTCAACCAGACCTCCACGGCTAAGATCCGCGAGCTTTGCAACAAGTTCGCTGTCGAGAACATCGAGCTCCAGAAGGCTGGCTTCCGTCGCCTTGGCGTGCTTGGCGACTGGGACAACCCGTATCTGACGCTCTATCACCAGCATGACGCCGCCGACATTGAGGTCTTCAAGGCCATGTTCGACAAGGGCATGATCTATCGCGGCCACAAGCCCGTCCACTGGTGCAAGCACTGCCACACCGCGCTGGCCGAGGCTGAGATCGAGTACTCCGACGAGACGAGCCCGTCCATCTTCGTGCGCTTTGAGATGACCTCCAAGCCCGTCGGTCTCGAGAACTTCGACGGCCCGGTCGACTTTATTATCTGGACGACCACGCCGTGGACCATCCCCTCCGACCAGGCAGTTTCCCTCAAGCCCGGCGCCGCCTACGTCGCCGTTGAGCACGACGGCCGCGCCGAGGTCATGCTCGAGGACCTGGCTCCTAAGTGCTGCGAGGAGTTTGGCTGGGAGTACACTCCGGTTATGGTCGACGGCAAGCCCTATGTGGTTCCCGCCGAGACCTTCCACCACATCCACTACAAGCAGCCGATCTTCGACGGTGTCGAGGGCGTGGCGCTGCTGGCCGATTACGTCGGTGTCGATGACGGTACCGGTATTGTCCACAACTCGCCCGGCCACGGCGTCGACGACTACTTTGCCTGCCTCAAGGAGGGCATCACCGACATCTGCATGCCGGTCGATGACGACGGCAAGTTCTACACCGGCGAGGAGTTTGGCACCGGTGGCCCCTTCAGCGGTATGGACACCGATGAGGCCAACCCGCACATCATCGAGTTCCTGCGCGAGCGCGGTACCCTAGTCCTCGAGAAGAAGATCACGCACAGCTATCCGCACTGCTGGCGTTGCAAGCACCCGGTGCTCTTCCGTGCTACCGACCAGTGGTTTGTCTCGATGGACAAGACCGGTTTGCGCGAGCAGGCTGGCAAAGAGGTCCGCGAGAACGTCAAGTGGTATCCGGCCCACGCGGCCAACCGCATCGGCGCCATGGTCGAGCAGCGTCCCGACTGGTGCATCAGCCGTCAGCGCAACTGGGGCGTGCCTATCCCCAGCTACACTTGCGCCGACTGCGGCGAGAAGGTCATGAACGACGCCACGCTCGACGCCGTCATCAAGCTCTTCCACGAGAAGGGCTCCGACGCCTGGTTCACCGACGCTCCCGAGAGTTACCTGGGCGAGGCTTGCGTTTGCCCCAAGTGTGGCGGCCATCACCTCAAGGCTGATAAGGACATTCTCGACGTGTGGTGGGACTCCGGCGTGTCCTGGAAGGCCGTCTGCGAGTATCGACCCGAGCTTGAGTACCCGGCTGACGTGTATCTCGAGGGCTCCGACCAGCATCGCGGTTGGTTCCAGAGCTCGCTGCTCACCTCGGTGGGTGCCAACGGCCATGCTCCGTACAAGGCGGTCGTCTCGCAGGGCTTCACGCTCGATGGCCAGGGCCGCAAGATGTCCAAGTCGCTCGGCAACGTCATCGACCCCAACAAGGTCTGCGACGAGATGGGCGCTGACATCATCCGTCTCTGGGTTGCCTCCGTCGACACCAGCTCCGACGTCTCCATCGACCATGAGATTCTCGCTCGTACGTCCGATGCCTATCGTCGTTTCCGCAACACGCTGCGCTTCTTGCTCTCCGAGCTCGAGGGTCAGTTTGAGCCCGAGACCGACGGCGTCGCCTTTGCCGACCTGCTGCCGCTCGATAAGCTCATGGTTGCCCGCCTGACTCAGGTTCAGGCCGAGGTCGACGACGCCTACGCCAGCTACGAGTTCCCGCGCGCCTACCGTGCGCTTTATGACTTCGTGGTTACCGAGCTCTCCAACGTGTACCTCGACGCCCTGAAGGACCGTCTGTACTGCGACAAGCCCGGCTCGCTCGAGCGTCGCAGCGCCCAGACCGTGCTGGCCGAGCTCTTCTCGATGCTCATGCGCGACCTGCAGCCGATCCTGTCCTACACGGTTGACGAGGCCATGGCATATGCGCCCGCTGGCTGCGTCGATCACCAGAAGTACGCCGCGCTGCTCGATTGGTACAAGTCGCCCATCACGGTCGACGAGGCCAATGAGTTCGAGGGCGTGCTCGAGGCTTCTCTTGAGCTCCGTAGCGCCGTGACCAAGGCCCTTGAGGATGCCCGTTCTGCCGGCACCTTCACCAAGAGCCAGCAGGTTCGCGTCAAGGCGGTCGTTCCCGCCGAGATGTACGCGCTGCTGACTGGTGACAAAGCGGTCGACCTGGCCGAGTTCTACATCGTCTCCGATGTTGAGCTGACCCAGGGCGAAGAGCTTTCCGTCTGCATTGATGCTGCCGAGGGCGAGTGCTGCGACCGTTGCTGGAACTACCGCACCACCGTCGGCGAGTACAACGGCCACGCTCATATTTGCAAGCGCTGCGCCGATGCTTTGTAGGTTACGGCGTTCGTAGAACGCCGTAACCTACCGACGCTGCAAACGCCCCTAAGCGGCAATCTGACGTTCAATCGTCGGTCGCGTACCAAAGTACGCTTCCCTCCTCTTTCACGTCACCTTGCTCGCTTAGGGACGTTTTCGCTGTTGGTGACGATAACGCGGCGTTTCCATTGCTGGAGCTAGAGGCTTTCTTTCGACTTGCGTTTTTAGTCGAAAGCTATTAAGCGACATTCCGTTATTCGGAATGTCGCTTTCGTTTTTAGCTGGTTATTTCGCTTGCGTTGGTGGATATGTCGTGCGTTCTGCGTATGGCAATATAAGATAGTTCTTTGTATTAAACGTAATTCGATGATCTTGAGGGTAGGGGATTTCTTTGGGTCGTGCTGGGGATATGACGCCGCCTTTGCGCTGGCGGTTAGGTGTTGCTAGTGGGGTGGCGCTGGCTGTGTTGCTTGTTGATCAGCTGACCAAGCTTGCGGTTCGTGCCGTGGGCGACGCTTTGCATGTGACTGTTATCCCCGGTGTGATCGACTTCCTGTTTGTCCGCAATATCGGTGCTGCCTTTAGCATGGGCGAGGGGCATGGCGTTGCGTTTGCTTTGCTGGCGCTTGCGGTCATTGTCGCCATTGCCGTGTACTTGCTTCGCGCGCCCCAGCTTGCTCGCTTGGAGGTTGTGGGCATGGCTATGGTCGCGGGCGGTGCTATCGGCAACGCTATCGATCGTTTGGCCTTTGGCTTTGTGACCGATTTTATTGCCACCACCTTCATCGACTTTCCCGTCTTCAATGTGGCCGATATCGGCATTACGGTCGGTGTTGTGCTGGCGCTTATCGGTTACATGTTCTTGAGCCCCGCTGCCCGTGAGGTCGATGCGACCGCCGAGCTTAACGCCCGTGACGAGGCCCGCGCTAAGCGCAAGGCCCAGCAGCGTGGGGAGCGTGCCCGCAAGATTCGCGAAAGGAATGAGCGCTAATGGCCGACATCCATATCCTTGTTGCCGACGATGCCGCTGGTCAGCGTCTTGACGCCTATCTGGGCTCCAATGACGGCTGCCCTACGCGCTCTTCCTGCGCGCATCTGATTGAGGGCGGTGCCGTATGTGTCAATGGCGAGACCTGCCTGTCTAAAAAGCACTCCGTGCGAGCCGGCGACCGTATTTCGGTCGATTTGCCCGAGCCGCACGATCCCACCGATGTGATTCCCGAGGCCATCCCGCTCGACATTCGCTATGAGGACGACTATCTCATTGTGCTCTCCAAGCAGCGTGGCCTGGTGTGCCATCCCGCCCGCGGCCACGAGAGCGGCACGCTTGCGAACGCCTTGGTCTACCACTGCGGTATCGATCATCTTGGTACCGTGCAGGGTGAGGACCGCCCCGGCATCGTGCATCGCCTGGATCGCGATACCTCGGGCCTTATGCTCGCGGCAAAAGACGACGACACCCAGCGCGCGCTTCAAAATCTCATTCGCACGCGTACGCTCGACCGCCGCTATATCACGCTTGTCCACGGGCACATCGCCATGGACGAGGGCACCATCAATACCGGTATCGCCCGTTCTACGCGCGACCGCGTCAAGATGGCGGTTTCGGACGACCCCTTTGCCCGTCAGGCCATTACGACCTTTAAAGTCCTCGAGCGCTTTGATTCCACGCGCTTTGACGATGGTTATACGCTCGTTGAGTGCCATCTGTTTACCGGTCGCACGCACCAGATTCGCGTGCATATGCGTCATATCAACCACGCCTGCGTGGGCGATCCACTCTACGGCAAGTGCGATGCGCGCGCCGACCAGGGCCTGACCAGGCAGTTCCTTCATTCCTGGCGCGTGGCGTTCGACCATCCCGTGACGGGGGAGCGCATTGAGTGCCGCGACGAGTTGCCGTGGGATCTCGCTGCGGTTCTCGACGATCTGGCTCCGCGCTCGCTCGGTCGCACGGCCGTTGGAGATGAAATCGTTCCGCAGCTCGGTCTTCTCGAAGCCTAGCCAGTATTAGGTGGTTTCTTGAACTCGGTAAGCCTGCGGTAAGATATACGATTGTTTACGTTACGCGTTGCTGGGAGCCTGCATGCTCGCCTTTTTACAAACCAACACACCCATCGTGATCTTCAACCAGATTGTCGTCACGCTGCTCACGGTCTGCTTTCTGTACCAGGTGGTCTTCTTTGTCATTGGCGCTCTTCGTGGCGAGGTCGCGCCTCCCAAGGCCAAAAAACTCCATCGCTATGCCTTTTTTATCGCGGCGCATAATGAGGAGGCCGTGATCGCCAACCTCGTTCGCTCCATCAAGGACCAGGATTATCCGTCCGAGCTCATCGAGGTTTTCGTGGTCGCCGATGCCTGCACCGACAACACGGCGCAGCTCGCGCGCGAGGCCGGTGCCATTGTTTACGAGCGCAATGACCTGGCCCGCAAGGGCAAGAGCTGGGTCATGGACTTTGGCTTCGACCGCATTCTCAACGAGTATCCCGACACGTTTGAGGGCTACTTTATCTTCGATGCCGATAACGTTATCTCCCGCGATTACGTTTCCAAGATGAATGATGCCTTTGACCAGGGCTTCCATGTGGTCACGAGCTATCGCAATTCCAAGAACTTCGGCAGCTCGTGGATCTCGGCTGCTAATGCCACGTGGTATCTACGCGAGGCGCGCTTCCTCAACAACGCGCGTAATATCTGCAAGACGTCCTGCGCTGTTTCGGGTTCGGGCTACCTCATCTCCGCCAGCGTTATCGAGGGCATGCACGGTTGGCAGTTCCACACGCTGACCGAGGACATTCAGTTCACCACGTTCTGCGCCATTCACGGCATTCGCATTGGCTATGCGCCGGCGGAGTTCTTTGACGAACAACCCGTGACGTTTAAGGCGTCCTGGAAACAGCGCATGCGTTGGACCAAAGGCTTCTACCAGGTGTTCTTTACTTACGGTAAGCACCTGGTCAAGTCGACCTTCCGCTACCATCGCTTTGCCGCCTACGACATGTTCATGACGATCGCCCCGGGTATGCTGCTGTCGCTCATCTCGATGCTCGCCAATGCGACGTTCCTGATCGTGGGTGGACTCTCGCACGGCTTTTTGGCTACCGAAGTCGAGATGCAGGCCTGTGCCGCTTCGCTCATTATGACCTTCGCCATGATGTATCTGACTTTCTTTATCCTGGCGCTGCTCACGACTATCTTTGAGTACAAGCATATTCACTGTGCGCAAAAGTGGCGCCTGGTGACCAACCTGTTTACCTTCCCGATCTTTATGTTCAGCTATATCCCCATCACGGTGGCAGCGCTGTTCCTGAAGGTCGACTGGGTTCCTACCCAGCATGCCGTAAACGTCACCCTCGACGAGGTCATGCAAGGCGCCAAATAACCACCACCAAAACCACCGCAAAGGGGACAGGCACCTTTGTGGTGGTTTTTG
>CABTWP010000042.1 GCA_902488525.1 uncultured Collinsella sp. | reverse complement strand
CTGCTCACGACGGAGGCCACATTAAGTGGCCTCCTGTTCGTGCGGAACTCGCGATAAACTTCATCCGTGCCCGCCCTCGCGGGGAACCTACCAATAAGGGACAGGTTTATTTTGGTCGGTTTTATCTGGGGAAATACTGCTGAATCTATCTACAGATCCGAAATCTGACTACTGAATAGACTGTCCAACTAAAGAACGAGTGGAACTAACCAGCCCTTTTGCTTGCGCCCGGGAGGTCCGCATATGAAGTTTATCGCGAGTTCCGCACGCAAAGGAAAGCACTTAATGTGCTTTCCGTCTTGCGCAGGACTGTAGAGCAGGAAACTTCATATGCGGCCCTCCCGGGCGCAAGCAAAAGGGCGACCCCTGGCCGGAGTCGCCCTTGTTGAGCTGCTTATGTGCGGCTGTTACTCAGCGTCGTGGTGGCGGCGGGGCTTGCGGCCTCCGTTGTCGCCGGGACGGCGCGGACGGTCGCTGCGCTCGGAGCGCTCGCGACGCGGACGCTCACGACGCTGGAAGTGCTCGCCGTCGCCCTCGGAGGCACCCTCGGCGCGAGCCGGGGCCTCGGGCTTGTCGAGACGATCGAGCGAGATCTTGCCGCGATCGTCGACCTCGATAACGACGACCTTGACCTCGTCGCCTACGTTGAGGACGTCCTCGACCTTCTCCACACGACCCTTGGCGACGCGGGAGATATGCAGCAGGCCGTCCTTACCGGGCAGCAGGTTCACGAAGGCGCCGAACGGCTGGATGGAGACCACGCGACCGGTGTATTCCTCGCCCGGCTCGGGAACCTTGATGATGAGCTTGATGCGCTCAACGGCCTGGTCGACGGACTCGCCGGTGCCGCCGACAAAGACGGTGCCGTCCTCCTGGATGTCGACCGAAGCGCCGGTCTCATCCTGGATACCGCGGATGACCTTGCCGCCGGAACCGATGACGTCGCGGATCTTATCGGTCGGAACCTGAATGGAGACGATGCGCGGAGCGGTGCTGCGTGTGGTGTGACGCGGCTCGGGGATCACATCGAGCATCTTCTGCAGGATGAAGGCGCGACCCTCCTTGGCCTGCTGCAGGGCGCGGGCCAAGATGTCGAAGGTGAGGCCGGTTGCCTTGTTGTCCATCTGCAGGGCGGTGATGCCCTCGGTGGTACCGGTGACCTTAAAGTCCATGTCGCCCAGGAAGTCCTCGAGACCCTGGATGTCGGACAAGACCACGGTCTTGCCCTCCTCCTGAATCAGGCCCATGGCGATACCGGAGACCGGGCGCTTAATGGGCACGCCGCCGTCCATAAGGGCGAGCGTGGAGCCGCAGGTCGAAGCCATCGAAGAGGAGCCGTTGGACTCCATGACCTCGGAGACCACGCGGATAGCGTAGGGGAACTCGTTCTCGTCGGGAAGCACCGGAAGCAGAGCGCGCTCGGCCAGGTTGCCATGACCAATCTCGCGGCGCTTGGGGCTGCCCATACGGCCGGTCTCGCCGGTGCAGAACGGCGGGAAGTTGTAGTGGTGCATATAGCGCTTGCCCTCGGTGGGCTCGATGGTATCCAGACGCTGGCCCTCGTTGAGCATACCGAGCGACAGGACGGAGAGCACCTGGGTCTGACCACGCTGGAACAGGCCGGAGCCGTGAACGAGCGGCAGGTAGTTGTCCTTCACCATGATGGGACGGATCTCGTCGGCGGCACGGCCGTCGACGCGCTCGCCGGTCTCGACGACCATGGTGCGCATGGCCTTCTTCTCGAGCTTCTTGAGCGCCACGGGGATCTCGCGCTCCCAGGCGGCCTGCTCCTCGTCGGTGAACTCGGCGCGGATGGACTCCTTCAGAGCCTCGACCTTACCGATGCGGGAAAGCTTGTCGGCGTCGCGCAGGGCAGCGGCCATCTCGTCGTAGTGGGCGAAGATGCGCTCCTGGACCTCCTCGACGGGCTGGTCGAGCGGGTACTCCTTCTTGACGATAGCGCCGTTGACCTGCTCCCACTCGGCAACGAACTCGTCTTGGGCCTGGCAGAAGGCAGCGAGGGCCTCCTGACCAAACTTCATAGCGGCGAGCATGTCGTCCTCTGAGATCTCCTCGGCGCCGGCCTCGACCATCGAGATGAAGTCGGCAGAGCCGCCCAGCTCCAGGTCCAGGTCGGAGTTCTCGCGCTCCTCATAAGTGGGGTTGACGATAAACTCGCCGGTCTCCACGTTGCGGCCGATGCGCACGCAGGCAAGCGGACCCTCGAAGGGCACGCCGCCGAGCGTCATAGCCAAAGAGGCGCCCATGACGTTGATGACGTCGAAGGGGTTAACCTGGTCGGCGACGAGCGAGGTGGCGACGATGTGCACCTCGTTGCGGAAGCCATCCGGGAAGCTCGGGCGGATCGGGCGGTCGATCATACGAGCCGTGAGCGTGGCCTTCTCGCTGGGACGGCCCTCGCGCTTGAGGTAGCCACCCGGAATACGGCCGGCAGCGTACATCTTCTCGTTGAAGTCGACGGTCAGCGGGAAGAAGTCGTAATTCTTGCGCTCCTTGGAGACGACCACGGTGTCGAGCATCGTGGTGTCACCCTGCTTGACCAGACAAGCGCCGGTGGCCTGCTTGGCAAGCTCGCCGGACTCGAAGGTGTAGGTCTTGCCGTACAGCTCAAAGGTCTTGGATACGAGTGTCATTGTTCTCCTTCACCCCACAGGCCCCTTGCCTGCGGGCTTCTCATGTGACGCGGGCCCCCTGCCCCCGCCACGCTTCAGAGCGTGATTGTTCACGCTCTTACACAAAAAGAGCGCCCCGCTGCGCAGGACGCTCTTAGCATGTACAAATCCTTACTGGATGTTGTCGCGGATGCCCAGAGCCTTGATGAGCTCACGGTACTCGACGATGTCGTTCTTCTTGATGTAGGAGAGAAGACGACGGCGGCGGCCAACGAGCATAAGCAGGCCACGACGGGTGTGGAAGTCCTTCTGGTGGGACTTCATGTGCTCGGTCAGCTCCTTGATGCGCTCGGACAGGATGGCGACCTGAACCTTGGGGTTACCGGTGTCGACCGGGGAGTTACCGAACTGGGCGGTCAGCTCCGCCTTGCGCTCTTTGGAAACAGTCATTGTTTCACCTTTCGTTTCGCGTCGCCCGCGGGCGACTCTATTCGCCTCGGACTGGGAAGCCGCCGGTGGAGCGAGCATCCAAGGTCGAGGTACCAACAGGTCGGTATGTTACCACAAGCGGCGCGCGCCTGCGCATCATCACCGACCCAACATGAATTCCATCGCACGGAGCCGCTGATCGGTGTGCGTGGCGGCCCAAACATGCGAAAGCCCGAGCAAAAACGCAGCCGTATGCGGATCGATCCGTTCGTCCACAAGGCCATCGAACGTCATAGACATGAGGGCACGCAGCCATGCGACCTCGCCGGTCGACACCAGCTCGGCGCCCGGAACGCTCGACGCGCACGACCCGCACATGAGGCCGCCCGCCTGGGGCGAAAAATACGACAGCATAGGGTCTCCGCACAGCACGCAAGCCGAGAAATCGGGTCGGTAACCAACGTGCGACAGCAGCTTAAAGACAAAGGCCGCCACGAGCAGGTCCATATGTGCCGAGTCGAGCCCGCTGCCTACAAGTGTGAGCGCCCGCTGCGTGATGGCAAAGGTAAATGGATCCTCGGCATCCTCGAACGAGCACACACGCGCAACCTCGGCAATCGCGCTGGCGGCACAGGTCGTCTCGTAGTCAGGAGTGGCACCGAGCGGCGCCTCCATAAGCTCCGCCTGAGAAACCACGTCGAGCGACCGTCCATGCGCGAGCAGCATATCGACGGTACAGAAAAGCTCGCAGCGGGCAGCAAGACGACCGCCAGGCTTACGTGCGCCCTTAGCCACGGCACGCACCTGCCGCCCCCGTTCGTCGAGCATCGTCAAGATCAAATCGGTTTCCTTGAGCTTGGTCTTGTCGAGGACGAGCACCTTTGTGCGATATGTGCGAGAGCCTGCCATGAACGCGGAGGCTTAATCTTCGGCGGAATAGCCAAAGCGTCGGATCTGCGCCTCATCATCGCGCCAACCGGACTTGACCTTCACGTCGAGCTCCAAAAAGACCTGGGTGCCAAAGATACGCTCAAGGTCACGACGGGCATCGATGCCGATATGCTTGATCATCTCGCCGCCCTTGCCGATGATGATGCCCTTCTGCCCCTCGCGCTCGACGTAAATCGTGGCGTGCACGCGCAGGACCTTCTTAGTCTGCTCGAGCGCGTCACAGATGACGCCCACGGAGTGAGGGATCTCGTCGCGAGTGCGACGCAGGACCTTCTCGCGCACGAACTCGGCCACAAGGGTTTCGTCGGACGCGTCGGTGCCCATGTCCTCAGGGAACCAACGCGGGCCCTCGGGCAAGAAGTGAGCGACGGTCTCGATAAACGCATCGACGTTGAAGTTCTTGACCGACGACGTCACAATCTCGTCGTCATATTCCATGAGCTCATGCGCTGCCTTAAGCTGCTCCATGACCTGTGCGGGGTCGGCCTCATCGGCCTTAGTGAGCACCAGAACCTTCTTGGAACGGGCACATCTGACGCGCTCGGCAACCCAGGCGTCTCCCCTGCCGATCGGTTTGGTGGCATCAATCAAAAACGCGACGACATCGACATCGTTCAGCTCGAACAACGCGCTCTTGTTGAGTTCGGATCCCAGACCGTCCTTGGGCTTATGAATACCCGGGGTATCGACAAAGACCAGCTGGTAGCCGGGACGGTTGACGACGGCGCGCATGCGGCGACGGGTCGTCTGGGCCACCGGCGAGGTGATGGCGACCTTTTTGCCATAGCAGGCATTAAGCAATGTGGACTTGCCTGCGTTGGGGCGTCCGACCAGGGCCACGAAGCCGCTGCGGAAACCAGGCTCAACGTCGCCAAAGCCCGCGAGGTTGTCGTCCTCGTCGCACAGGGCGTCGAGCTCCTCATCGCTCATGCCCTCAAACGGGTCGAACTCCTCGACATCCTCGAGCCCCTCGGTATCCACTGCGTCCAAAGTCTCGTCGTCCAGGATCTCATCGGTAGGCTGCATATTGTCGGACATGGGAATCCCTTTCTAAATAAAGCCGAGCGCGTGGGCAAATACCAGCACGCCCACAATCGCGGCGGTGATGGAAAGAATGTAAACAGAGGCGGCGGCGATGTCCTTCGCACGCTTGGCCAGCGGATGGAGCTCCTGGGTCGCTAGGTCGACGATAGCCTCCATAGCGGTGTTACACAGCTCGCCGTGAATCACCAGGCCACAACAGATGATAATCGTGGCCCACTCGGCAATGTCGAGGCCCACGATACAGCCGGCAATGACGGTGCACACGCCCGCCACGAGCATGACCTTAATGTTGCGCTCGGTCTTGACGGCGGTAACGAAGCCCTCCATGGCGTAGGAAAACGACTTTAAGAAGGACGGATGGTCCTTGTTCGATCCGGGAATCATAGACGGCTCCTAGTCGTGGGCGTGGTTGGTGATGGGGCCGACGTGGACTAGCTTGGGGTCCTCGCCGCGCTCGAGCGCCAGATCGCGCAGGATGGCGTCCTCGCGGGCCTCCATGACCCCGGCCTCGTCGTCCTCGATATGGTCATAGCCCAGCAGGTGCAGCATGCCGTGTACGAGCATCAGACGGCACTCGTCAGCGGGGCTATTGCCAAAACCGGGAGCCTGACGGGCAATAACCTGCGGGGCCAAGATAATATCGCCGAGCTCGAGCGTCTCATCGGCGGGAATATCATCGTCAAAGGCCGAATCGCACTCAAAGGAGAGCACATCGGTGGTGCGGTCGATACCGCGCCACTCGTGGTTGAGCTCGTGCATCTCGTCCTCGTCGACATACGAAAGAGAAATCTCGACTTCACGCTCAACGCCCTCGGCGGCAAGCACAACCTCGCAGATGTGCTCCACCTCCTGCGCGTCGAGCAGCGTATCGAGCTCGGCATCGTTGCTGATCAATACACTCAACGGGACTCCTTTCGGTCGCGCGGGCGCTGCTCGCGCACGTCATCATAAGCATCGTATGCCTCGACGATACGACCCACCAGGGCATGGCGCACCACGTCGGCGCGCTCCAGGTGAGAAAATGCGACATCGTCGACACGGCCCAAAATCTTCTCGGCATCCGCCAAGCCACCACGACGACCCACCAGGTCCCGCTGGCTCAGGTCGCCGGTAATCACGAACTTGGAGTTAAAACCCAAGCGCGTCAGAAACATCTTCATCTGCTCAGGCGTGGTATTTTGCGCCTCGTCGAGCACCACGAAGGCATCGCTCAGCGTGCGGCCGCGCATATAGGCAAGCGGGGCGATCTCGATCACGCCGCGCTCCATAAGCTCATCGGTGCGCTCGCGATCCATCATGTCAAAAAGGGCGTCGTAGAGCGGACGCATGTAGGGATCGATCTTTTCCTCGAGGGTACCGGGCAAAAAGCCCAGGTTCTCCCCCGCCTCGACAACCGGACGCGTCAAGATCAGACGGCCCACCTCGTGGCGCTTGAGCGCGGCAACGGCGAGCGCCATGGCCAGATAAGTCTTACCGGTGCCGGCAGGACCCAGGCCAAATGTGATGGTATGCGAGCGAATGGCATCCACATAGCGCTTTTGGCCGAGCGTTTTGGGGCGAATGGCACGACCGCGATACGAAAGCAGCACGTCATCGCGAAGCGACGTAGCCTCGTGCTCACCGTCGCGCAGAACGGCCAGATAGCGCGAGACATCGTCGGCAGAAAGCGTGCGCCCGGCAGCAGCCTCACGAAAGGCATGTTCGAAAAAACGCGCCACGAGTTCGACCTCATCCGGGTCGCCGCTCACGGCGATGCTATCGCCACGGGCGACCACATGGGCGCGAACCAAGTTCTCGAGTGCACGAAGGACGCCGTCGCCGGCGCCCAAAACGCGCGAGGGGTCGATACCCTCGGGAACGGTAAGTCTAATCTTCGAGGCTTCCATGAACCTCCCTGCGCGCATGGACCAAGCCGGAATCATCGACTCCGATGATAGCAACATCGAGCAGGCACGGGGCTGTGAGTCCACAGGTATCGTCAAGACGGGCATGATGGAACGAGCCGAGCGTCAGGTTGTCGCCGTACTCGAGGACGGCACGCTCGACGGTGCCCACGCGACGACGAGCGTCGGCAATGGCGAGTTCCTGCGCCGCGGCTCGCATACGACGGCTGCGCTCGGCCATAACCTCGGGCGGCACCTGGTCGGGCATATCGGCAGCAAGGGTACCGGGACGCTTGCTATAGCGGAACACGTGCATACGCGAGAAACCCACACGACGGCACAGCGCCAGCGACTCCTCGAATTCCTCGTCCGTCTCACCAGGAAAACCGACGATGACATCGCACGAAAGAGACGCCTGGGGCAAGTTGGCGCGAATCATACGCACCGTGTCCTCAAAGGCCTCGGCGCTATAGGGACGGCCCATGCGATGCAGAGTCGCTGTGCAGCCGGACTGCACGGGCAGGTGCAAAAACGGGGCGATACGCTGCGGATAGCGCGCCATAACCTTAAGCAGGCGCTCAGAGATATCCATGGGCTCGACCGAGGAAATGCGCACATGCGGAATAGACGTGCGCTCCATGATGGCCTCGAGCAGCTCATCGATTTCGACATGCTCGTCGGTCGCGCTCTTGCCATCGTAGGCACCCAGGTTCACACCGGTCAGCACCACCTCGGGCACGCCGGCCTCCTGGGCCTCGCGAACTTGCTCGAGCACGGACTCGACGGGCACGGAGCGCTCGGGGCCGCGTGCCTTCCACACAATGCAATAGGTGCAGCGGTGGTTGCAGCCGTCCTGAATCTTCACGCCCAGGCGAGAGCGACCGAGCGCATCGACCACCTCGCCATCGCTGCAGGCGGGAACGCTATCGGACTCAACGCCCAGCACCTCACAGACACGTTCGGCGACGTCAATCTTGGACGGCTCGGCGATCACGCGATCGGAGAGCTCCAGCAACTCCTCGGGATGCAGGTTGACGACGCAGCCGGTTACGACCACGTAAGGCTCGCCCGGATAGGCCAGCGCATGACGAACGGCCTTACGGGTCTTGGCCTCGGCCTCGCCCGTAACGGCACAGGTGTTAATGACGATCAAATCGGCATCCTGGGGCTCCACCATAGCAAAGCCCAGGCGCATAAGATCGGCAGTGATACGGTCAGACTCAACCCGGTTGACACGGCAGCCGAGGTTGACGACGGAAATATGGGGTGCGAGCACGCGGGCTCCTTAATCGAGGATATCGTCGAGGGCACTCTTGATACGGTCGGTCACCGACTTCTTACCAGAAGCGACGTCATCGCCCATCTCATCGGCAAAAGCACGGAGCAGCTCGCGCTGCTTATTGGAGAGATTGGTGGGGACGACCACGCGCAGTTGCACGACCAGGCGGCCACGCGAACCGCCACCGCCAATGCGCGGCATGCCGTAATTATTGACGCTCACGGTGTCGCCGTACTGGGCGCCGGCGGGAACCGTCACTTTAACGACCTCGTCGGGCATAATGCCCTCGACCTCGATCTCGCAGCCGAGCGCAGCCTGCGCAATCGAGATATCGCTCACCAGGTACAGGTCGTCACCGTTGCGCTTAAAGCGCTCATGCTCGGCAACACGCACGTTGACAATCAGGTCGCCCGAGGGCTCGCCGCGAAGGCCGGCCTCGCCAAAGCCGCTCACGCGCAGCTGGCGACCGGTCGAAACGCCGGCGGGAATATCGATGTCGATCTTTTCGTGCGAAGGCGTGCGGCCCTGACCGTCGCAGGTCTCGCAGGGATGGTCGATAACCGTACCCTCGCCATGGCAGTCGGGGCAAGGCGAGGAAGACTGAACCTGGCCCAGGAACGAACGCTGAACCGTCGTGACATAGCCCGTACCGTGGCAGCGGCCGCACTGCTTTTCCTGTGCGCCCTCTGCCCTACCGGTGCCATTACAGTCCTCGCAAGGAGCAAGGCGGTCATAGCTGATCGTCTTTTTGCAGCCGAGCGCCGCCTCCTCAAGGGTCACCGAAAGCGAGATGGCCATGTCACGTCCGCGACGACGCTCACGACGGCTGCGGGCGCCACCGCCGGCACCGCCGCCAAAGAACGACGAGAACAAGTCGTCCATGCCCATGCCACCAAAGATATCGTTGATATCGACGTAACCCGAACCACCAGGGCCGTCAGCAGTGCCGTAACGGTCGTAGTTAGCACGCTTCTGCTCATCGGAAAGAACGGAATAGGCCTCGTTGAGCTCCTTGAACTTGGCCTCGGCCTCGGGGTCGTCCGAAACATCCGGATGTACGGTACGGGCCTTCTTTAGAAACGCACGCTTAATCGTCCGCGCGTCGGCATCCTTGTCGACGCCAAGCACCTCGTAGTAATCCCTATTTTCCGACACGACCGAATCCTTCCGACTTTCATTATTGTCACAGTGCGTCCTATACCCAAGCTGGGCCGACCGCAAACAGAGGGTTTGATGTTATTGCATTGCGTAGGGCGAAAGCATGGCACGTTGCGAGCAGCTCGCGAACCAAACCGACACGAGCGCGAACATGAAGCCGTTGGCAAAACCGTTGGCAAACTGAATCGCACCGCGCTTCCACCACAGCAGACTGCGATGAAGCACACCGTCCGAAAGCACCATGAACAGGCCCATGGTAAACGGAATAAAGCACATCACGGCAAAGGCCGAGAACACGCCCGAGATGGCCGAGAGTACCAAAAACGGCGCCACGATGCCCATCAGGTAAAAACCGGTACGAGCTTTGCCTTCCAAGCGCTCGGCCTCAACATGGGCGCGGCCGACCAGGTCGCCGCCCACGGCACCGTTGGTGCCAGCATGGCCCATGCCGCCAATGCGGACCTCGTCGCCATCGTGCGTGCCGGCAGGAAACTCAATCGTCTGCTCGGAGGTTACGCGAGTACGACCGCTGCCGCCGCAATCAGGACAGGGGTCGGCCACGACCTTACCGGAACCGCCGCACTCGGGGCAGACCGACTGGAACGTGCCCGCACCAAACAGGAAAGACAGGTCGACGTCGATATGGCCGCGGCCGCCGCAGCTCGGGCAGGTATGGGCATGCTCGGAGGAGACAGAACCCGAGCCGCCGCAATGTCCGCATGTATCGAAACGCGTGTAGCGGACGGTCTTGCGGGCACCGCCCTTGGCCTCCTTGGCGTCAAGTTTGATATCGACGACCACATTGGCGCCGTTCTCGGGATTGTAGGCAGCCTGGCCGCGACGCTGCTGGCCCCAGGCGCCACCAAAGGGAAAGCCGCCCTCAAAGGGATTGCCATAGCCTGTGTTGCCGGCGTAGCCGCCACCATAGGGCGAAGCCGTAGGAGCACCGGCAAAGGGATTGCCCGAGCGCATGGCGTCGTAGCGCGCACGTTTTTGCTCATCCGAAAGCACGGCGTAGGCCTCGGAAACCTCTTTAAACTTTTCCTCGGCATCCGGCTCTTTGTTGACGTCCGGATGGAGCTTGCGGGCCTTTTGCTGAAAGGCCTTTTGAATATCACGTGAGGTGGCGTCCTTGGAGACACCCAGAATCTCGTAGTAATCTTTTTCGTTCATCGTCGCCATGCGCGGCAACCTCCTGCTCACAGCAGCGTATATATTTCGGTAATTCTACCCGAGCGACCTAAGCTAGATCCCAAAACAGCTCGAACAGAACATTTCCATCGAGCCAGCCCAGGTGTGTCGGCGCTAAACGAGCTCGAACATGGCCCGCGATGACATCTGCCGAAGTGAAGGGTCCCTCATGGACTCCGAGCGTCTCGGGCACCCAAGTGGCAAGACCCAATTCGAGCGCGCGATCGCAGGCAGCTGCCAGCTCATCGGCCGGGACGGCACGAGCCGCGCGAACCAAAAGGTCGGACGCGACACCGCGCGTCATGCGACAAGCAAGCATCAGGTCTTCGGCCGCGGCCTCGCGCTGCGAGAGATATTCGGCCTCGAACACCGTCGCGTCATCGTCACGTTGCACCAGACGCACGCGGTACGAATCGCCTCGAGAAGACACGCCGGGGAACAAACCTACAAGACGGTCGAAATCCTCGGCGTCGAGCATGCCCGCGGCGGAACGACCCAGGCCCAGGTAGCCCCGTCCGGTCCAGTAGGCAATGTTATGGGCGCACTCATGGCCGTCGAGCGCATAGCTTGCCACCTCATAGGGATGATAGCCGGCCGCACCCAGACGCTCACGCGCCACATCCATGCACGAAGCTTGAAAATCCTCGTCGGGCTCGAGCGACTCATCGCGGCACGCCATGCGATAAAGGGGCGTCCCCTCCTCAAGCGTGAGCGGGTAGACCGACACATGATGCGGAGCCGCCGCCAGCACGCCATCGAGCGTGTGCTTCCAACTCGCTGCGGTCTGCCCGGGAAGTCCGCACATAAGGTCGCACGACACGTCAAGCCCAGCGTTCTTGACCGTCGCGATGGCGGCGAGCGCCCGATCGGCATCGTGAATACGGCCGATGGCAGTAAGTTCTGTGTTATCGAGCGTTTGCACGCCCAGAGAGACGCGTGTGACACCAACCTTGGCAAGCGCAGCGGCAAGCTCGGCGGTCAGCGACTCGGGATTGGCCTCGCAGGTAAACTCAACGGGGGCGCACCACGCACGAATACGCCGCACCAGCTCCACCAGGCGCTCCCCCGCCAGCGACGGCGTACCGCCGCCAACATAGACGGTGCGGATCTGGTCAAGGGCCCCAGCCTTGCCAAAAGCATCGAGACGCGCGAACAACTGCTCAAAATAGAAATCGAGCGCAGCGCTCAGGTCGCACGGAGCAAAACTGCGTGAGTCAAAGTCGCAGTACCGGCACTTTTGGGCGCAAAACGGCACGTGCGCATACAGCGCGGTAACGGCCACCCTTAAGCCCCCAGCGGATGAACGGGCACCGATTCGCCGGCGGCAAGGGCGGCCTCGCAGGCCACCACGTCGCGCTCGATATCATCGACCAGCGCCATAAACTCCTCGTACGTGGAACAGCGCACCACCCGAGCGCGCCAGGCGGCGGCATGGGGCATACCCTTTAAGTACCAGCTTGCATACGTACGGGCGCGCGACATAAGCGGCAGAAGCTCGTGCGTCAACGTCAGATGCTCACGCAGGGCCTCCAGGCGCTCGACCGAGGAGCGAGAAGGAACCGGCGTGCCATCGAGTGCAAGGGCGCGTGCATCGCCGAACACCCAGGGATTGCCGTAGATACCGCGCGCAATAAACACCGCGCTGGCACCCGAACCGCTCAGATGCTCAGCAGCGTCCTCGGCCGAGAACACATCGCCCGAACCAATCACGGGAATCTCGACGGCTTCGGCAACCTCATCGACGACAGACCAATCGGCCTGGCCCGTATAGAGCTGCGTGGCACAACGACCGTGCACAGCAACTGCAGAGGCGCCCGCCCCTTCGAGCATCTGGGCAAACGTTGCGGCATTGCGATCCTCGGCATAAAAACCCTTGCGGATCTTCACGGTCACGGGAACATGCGCCGCACCCACCGCTGCCTCGACAATCTTCTCGGCGAGGTCGGGCGTGCGCATAAGCGCCGAGCCCTCGCCCTTGGTAACGACCTTGCGAGCCGGACAGGCCATGTTGATATCAATCAATGACAGGCGATCGCCCACGCGTTCCTCGACGGCAGCGACGGCACTCGCAAACTGATCGGGCTTGGAACCAAAGAGCTGCACGCAAATCTGCTGTTCCTCGTCGGCCGGCAGCACCAGGCGCCACGTCTTGTTGCTGGCATAGGCAAGGCCTGCAACGCTCACCATCTCGCTGTAGGCAAAGTTGGCGCCGCGGCGGCGACACATGATGCGATAGGCGGGGTCGGTTACGCCCGCCATGGGAGCCATAAGGAACGGCTGCTCGGCATAGGCGCCCAGCAGCCGCTTGCTGTATTCAGAAAGCGCCATGGACCTACTCGTCCACCTTGAGAATCGCCATAAAGGCCTCCTGCGGAACCTCGACCGAGCCGATGGCCTTCATGCGCTTCTTGCCCTCTTTCTGCTTCTCGAGCAGCTTGCGCTTACGCGAGATATCGCCGCCGTAGCACTTGGCCAGCACGTCCTTGCGGCGCGCCTTAACGGTGGAGCGGGCGATGATCTTGTTGCCAATGGCGCCCTGGATAGGAACCTCGAACAGCTGTCGCGGGATGATCTCCTTGAGCTTGTCGCACAGGCCGCGGGCCAGGCCATAAGCCTTATCCTTGTGCACGATAAACGACAGCGCGTCCACCTCGTCGCCCGAAAGCAGGATGTCGAGCTTGACGAGCTCGGAGGGGCGATATTCGTTGAACTCGTAGTCGAGCGAGGCGTAACCCTTGGTGCGGCTCTTGAGCTGATCGAAGAAGTCCAGGATGAGCTCGGCGAGCGGCATATCAAAGCGCATCTCGACCGACTTGCTCGTCAGGTGGATCATATCGGTCGTGACGCCACGGTGCTCGATAGCGAGCTGCATGACGGCACCCGTATACTCGGGCGGACAGATGATCTTTGCCTTGAGGTAGGGCTCTTCGATGCGCTCGATGCGCGTGGCCTCGGGCAGATCCTGCGGGCTGCGGACATCGAGCATCTCGCCGTCAGTCTTGTACACGTGGTAATCGACCGAGGGGCTCGTGGCGATCAGGTCCAGATTGAACTCGCGCTCCAGGCGCTCCTTGACGACCTCCATGTGCAGCAGGCCCAGGAAGCCCACGCGGAAGCCAAAGCCCAGCGCCACCGACGTCTCAGGCTCCCACACCAACGACGGATCGTTGACATGCAGCTTATCGAGCGCGTCGCGCAGGTTCTCGTAGTCCTTGTTGTCGATGGGGAACAGGCCCGTGTAGACCATGGGCTTGGCCTCGCGGTAGCCCGGCAGCGGCTCGGGGCAGGGGTTCGAAGCCCACGTAAGGGTATCGCCCACGCGCACGGCCTCGGGGTCCTTCAGACCCGTGACCACGTAGCCGACCTCGCCGACGGTCAGAGCATCGACCGGCGTCTCGGCAGGGCGCTTAACGCCCACGCCATCGACCAGGAAGTCCCCCTTGGCCTGCATCATGCGCAGGGTATCGCCCTTTTTGATGGAACCGTCAAAGACACGCACCGTGGCGACGACGCCGCGGTACTCATCGAAGTACGAATCCAGAATTAGTGCCTTGAGAGGGGCATTTGCATCGCCCTTGGGAGGCGAGATCAAAAAGACGATGGACTCCAGCAGATCGTGAATGCCCTCGCCGGTCTTGCCCGACACGCACACGGCATCGTCGGCGGGAATGGCCAGATCGTCTTCGATCTCGGTCTTGACCTCGTCGGGGTGCGCCGAGGGAAGGTCAATCTTGTTGATGGCCGGCACAATGTCCAGATTGGCGTTCATGGCGAGCGTCGCGTTGGAGACGGTCTG
This sequence comes from uncultured Collinsella sp., assembly GCA_902488525.1. Lineage (GTDB taxonomy): Bacteria > Actinomycetota > Coriobacteriia > Coriobacteriales > Coriobacteriaceae > Collinsella. The sequence goes on along the minus strand of CABTWP010000042.1, from coordinate 2,186 downwards.
CGCCTCGACGCCCTGCGTGGCGTCAACGACGAGCACCGCGCCCTCACAGGCCGCCAGCGAGCGCGAGACCTCATAGGTAAAGTCCACGTGGCCCGGCGTATCGATCAGGTTGAACTGATACGTCTCGCCGTCGTCGGCGTCATAGGACACGCGGACGGCATTGGACTTGATCGTGATACCGCGCTCGCGCTCGATGTCCATCGTGTCAAGCAGCTGCGACTCCATGTCGCGCTCATCAACGGTATGGGTGAGCTCGAGGATGCGGTCACTGATCGTGGACTTGCCATGGTCGATATGCGCAACGATCGAGAAGTTGCGGATGTGGGAAATGTCAATTGAAGTATTCATGCGGACTATCTTACCCGAGCGGTACAAAAAATGGAGCCTGTTCCATAAAACAGGCTCCATTTATGCGCGTAATCTGTGTGATGTGAAATTTACAACTTAAGCGTTGATGCTGTTCACGAGCTTGGCAAGACCGGACTTGCGGTTGGAAGCCTGGTTCTTGTGGATGACATGCTTAGCGGCAGCCATGTCGAGACGCTTGGTGACGGTCTTGAGGGCAGCCTGGGCCTTCTCGGCGTCGCCCTCGGCGACGGCGGACTGGACGTGCTTGGTCAGCGTCTTGAGCTCGGACTTGACAGCCTTGTTACGCATGCGAGCTGCCTCATTGGTGCGGATACGCTTCTTCTGAGACTTGATGTTTGCCACTTCTGGAGTTCCTTTCGAGTTCCTTGCAAAAAATATATGACACCTCTGAGACACGGTGAGGTCATGCAAGCACCTACTATAGCACGCTCCCCCTCAAAGGGATAGAACGAATTTGTCAAATAGGCAGGTATCATCACGATTTTCTCAAGATGTTCGTAATCCAGAGCAAAAGCGCGGTTTTAGAATCGGCCGAGCCCTTGAGCGCGAGCTCCACATCGACGGCGCCCTCGAGCGCTGCGACGAGCTCTACCATCGAAAAGCGACGTGCCCAGGTCAGGTGATTCTTGACCTGCCAAGACTGGAGCTTGAGCGTCGCGGCCAGCTCACGACCCTGTCCGCGCGCATCGAGCGCCTTGGCGACGATAAGCTCGCGGATGCGGCCGCACAGCAATGTGTAAGTCCACACGTAGCTCTTGGCGGGCAGTAGATTGAAGAGCTCGAGCGAGCGGCGCATGTCACGGGCCGAGACCGCATTGAGAAAGTCCCAGGGTTGAACCTCGGCCGTACGTACAATCCAGCGCTCAACGTCGGCAAGCTCAATCTGGGGCGCCTCGACCATCTGGGCAAGCTTAGCCAAGTCGTTATCGAGCATGCGAGTGTTTTCACCCGAACGCGAGACGAGCTCCTCGGCGGCCGCCGTCGAGATCGACTTGCCGTGCTGCGTCGCCATCTGCTGCACGCGGCGCGGAAGCTCCCAGCGCTTGGTGCCGGAGCAATCGATCACGGCTTTCTTGTCGATCTTGGCGATAGCCTTATACAGGCGCGTATTCTTGGCAAGTGAGTCGGCGATAATGAGACAGACCGTCGTGGGGCTGGGACTTGCGAGGTACTCGACAAGCGGTTCCGAGACCGCCTTGGCAAGCTTGGAGCAACCGTCGAGGATCACCAGGCGAAACTCGCTACCCATGGGAAAGGTATTGAGCGAGCCGATGATCGACTCGATATCGGGATCTTTCGTCATGTCGCGTTCATCGAGGTTGAACTCAACCATACCCGACTTTTCCAAGCGAGCTTTCATACGTGAGACGGCGTGGTCGCGCTTGACCCCATCGGTGCCGACGATCAGATATGCCGGCAGCAGACCGGTTTCGGACATTGCGCTCCCCTCTCGCACACACTCGAATTCGTACCGTGTCATTTTAGCCCAGGGGTCCACCGCGCGCCAACGATGTCATCACGGCCGCTGGCATCGCATCGCAAAGCCCTTCGCGGTCGGCGTGACGGTAATGTCGCCGTGTTCGATGGTGCATGCGAACGCACCACCCGCTTCCTTAACGGCATCGATGCAGGCATCCGACGGATGGCCGTAACGATTCCCCTCGCCGGCGCTCGCGATAGAGAGCTCGGGCTTAAGCGTGCCCAGCAGGTCTGTGTCGACGGAAACTTTTGAGCCGTGATGCCCTAGCTTGAGCACATCGATATCACCCACCTCCTGTGCAAACTCGCGCTCCTGAGATCGGAAGAGCACACGTCTG
>CABTWP010000041.1 GCA_902488525.1 uncultured Collinsella sp. | reverse complement strand
CAGGTTTATTTTGGCAGGTTTTATCTGGGAAAACGCCGTCACTCTGCCATTTGGTGCAAACCAACCCGTCCCCTTCGCACCAATCTGGTGCAATGGGAACGGGTTAGCCTGCACCAATAAAAAGAAAAGGGCCGCGCACCCAAACGGATGCACGGCCCTTTTGCCATGAATGCGAGCGATTCCTCGGCGAGCTATTTACTCAGCAGCCTCGGTGGTCTCGGCCTCGGCAGCGGCCTCCTCGACGGGAGCCTCTGCGGGAGCCTCGGCGGCCTGCTTGGCAGCCTCCTCGGCAAACTTAGCAGCACGCTTGGCCTTCTCGGCAGCCTTAGCCTCAGCGGCGGCCTTGCGAGCGGCCTCGGCCTCAGCAGCCTTGGCAGCCTTGGCAGCCTTGGCCTCCTCAGCCTTCTTGAGCTGGGCGGCAGCGGCGCCACCGAACTTGTCGGCGAAGCGCTGGACGCGTCCACCGGTGTCGACGAACTTCTGCTGGCCGGTGTAGAACGGGTGGCACTCGTTGCAAAGCTCGACCTTCATCTCAGACACGGTAGCGTGCGTCTTGAAGGTGTTGCCGCAGGAGCACGTCACCGTGCACTCGACATACTGGGGATGGATACCCTGCTTCATGGTAGGACTCCTTATTGGTCAGGCGCTGGTTACCGATCAGCGCATAAGGCGTCTTGGTTTCCGACCAAGACAACAAACTTGGCTATGGTACCACGGCGTCGCGCGTCCCACAAAAGGTTCACGGTCTTTGTGCAGGGCGGCGTGGCCAACCGCAGCGAGCACGCACCCCGACGAGCCTTCACCCATGTTGCAGACGTGTAACGCCGCAGTAAGCACACCCCTTTTGGCGCCAGACAGGTACAATGATGAACACTGTACCGTAGCGGAGCGCCCCGCGCGCGCCGCAATCACGCGAAAGGGTTTCCCATGGCCGAGATCTCGTCCTCCCGTATCGTCATCACCGTCCTTGGCAAGAACCGCCCCGGCATCGTCGCCGGCGTCACCCGTGTCCTAGGCGAGGCCAACGTCGACATCCGCGACATCACGCAGTCCATTATCGAGGACATCTTCACCATGACCATGCTGGCCGACACCGCCGAGTCCAAGCTCGACTTCGCCGAGCTGCAGAAGGCGCTGGCCGAGGCCGGCGAGCTTTCGGGCGTCAACGTGTCCATTCAGCGTGAGGACGTCTTTAACTTTATGTATCGCCTGTAGCGAACAGGCCGCTCGGGGCAGCTTGACGTCATATCGTCCAAGCGCGCGGCCCCAAAGCGAACCGGAGAGGAGCGCGCATGGCCTACGACGCCAAGAAAATCTACTATCGCTTCGACGACCACCTGAGCCGACTGGTTCTGGATTACGAAGCAAGCCGCCAGATTTCGCCCGAAAGCGAAAACCTCTACCACGGCCTGCCGACCGCCCCGTACGACGAGGACCTGTTCGTAGAGCACAACGTCAAGCGCGGCCTGCGCAATGCCGACGGCTCGGGCGTGGTCGCGGGCCTTACCCGCATCTCGGACGTGCACGGCTACAACAAGGTCGACGGCAAAGTCGTGCCCGATCAGGGCAAGCTCACGCTTCGTGGCTACAGCATCGAGGATCTGGTCAACAACGCCCAGGCCGAGAACCGCTACGGCTACGAAGAGGTCGCCTATCTGCTCATCACGGGCTCGCTGCCCACCAAAGAGGAACTCGACGGTTTTTGCGGACGCCTGGGTGCTTTTAGGCACCTGAGCGACGAATACGTCCGTGAGTTCCCCATGACCACGGTGTCGTCGAGCATCATGAATGTGCTTCAGCGCGCCGTGCTGCTGCTCTACGCCTTCGACGCCGAGCCCGACGCCATTACACCCGAACACGAAATCGACGTCGCCATCTCCATGCTCGCCCGTCTCCCCCGCATCGCCGCCTTCGCGCATATGGCCTCGGTCGCCAAGCGCCGCGGCTCCGAGGTTCATGTGCCGCACCCCACACCCGGCCTCTCCACCGCTGAGACCATCCTACAGGTGTTGCGCGGCGGCATGGCATTCACCCGCGACGAAGCCATGCTGCTCGACGTGATGCTTATGCTGCATGCCGAGCACGGCGGCGGCAATAACTCCACGTTCGCCTGCCGCGTGCTGTCCTCCTCGGCCACCGACCCGTATTCCGCCTACGCCGCAGCTATCGGCTCGCTCAAGGGCCCGCGCCACGGCGGCGCCAACGCCAAGGTCGTGTCCATGCACGAGGACATCCGTGCGCATGTCTCCAATTGGGAGGACGAGGACGAGGTCGCAGCCTACCTGAGCAAGATCCTCGACAAGCAGGCCTTCGACGGCACGGGCCTCATCTACGGCATGGGCCACGCCGTCTACACGCTGAGCGACCCGCGTGCCGAGGTGTGCCGTCGTTACGCGCGCTCGCTGGCAGCCAAGAAGGACCTGGGCGAGGAGTTCGCGCTCATCGAGCGCATCGAGCGCCTGGCCCCGCAAGTGATGCGCGATCACGGCATGACCAAGCCCATCTGCGCCAACATCGACCTGTACACGGGCTTTATCTACAAGATGCTCGGCGTGCCCGAGACGCTCTTTACGCCGCTGTTCGCCGTCGCCCGCATGGCCGGCTGGTCGGCACACCGCATGGAAGAGCTCTTCTGCGCGCACCGCATCATCCGTCCCGCGTATCGCCCGGTTATCGAGCCGCTGGAGTACAAGCCGCTCGCCGATCGTTAGGACGCAGACCGTTATAGAACCCGAGCGTGGCCAGGGCATCACCGCCCTCGGCCACGCTTTTATGCCAGTAGAAAGGGCTGCATCGAATGATTGTGTTTTCCGATATGGATGGAACGCTGCTGACGAGCGATAAGCAGATGAGCGACGCCACTTGGGCAATGCTCGACGAGCTTGCGCGCCGCGGTATTGAGTTTGTGCCCTGCACGGGGCGCCCGCTGTCGGGCATCTTTGAGCCTATCCTCGCCCATCCTGCCGTGCACTACGCGGTCTGCGCCAATGGTGCCAGCGTCTGGCAGCTCGACGAAGATGCGCCTACCGATGCCTCACGCGCCACGTGCATCTTGAGCCGTCCGCTCGACCGTGGCATTGCCCACCGCATCCATCGCATTGCCGCCGGCCACGATGTGACCTTCGATATCTTCGCGGATGGGCAGTGCTTCCTCCCCCGCTCGCTATACGGGCGTCTGGATGAGTTCTGTGGCGGCGACCCTCACATCGCGGCTTCGCTCAAGCGCACACGAACACCGATCGACATGGATATCGACAGCAAGATCGACGAGGTCGAGACGCTCGAACGCATCGCCATGTACTGGCACGACCCGGCCGATCGCGACGCCATCGCAGCAGAGCTCGACACGCTCGGAGGCATTGAGGTCACGCGTTCGTACGCCATGAATATCGAGGTCATGGGTGAGGGCGCCACCAAGGGGACGGCCCTCACGTGGTTATGCGAGCACCTGGGCGAGCGTCTCGCCGACGCCTGGGCGTTCGGCGACAACATCAACGACATCCCCATGCTACAGGCAGCGGGCCACGGCATGGCCATGATCAACGCCGAGCCCGAAGATCGCGAGGCCGCCGACGCCATCACCGAATACGACAACGACCACGACGGCGTCGCCCGCACCATCATGGCCGCCCTCGCCTAGTCATTAATCAATCATTGGGGACATTCTTAAACGACTAGTCACTGGGGACACTCTTCGCAAAAAGCTGCAAGGACTGTCCCCCACTGTCGGCAGAAAAGGAACGTCCCCATCTGCCGGATTAGGAGAGACTCTCCAGCACGCGACGGAGCTCATGCTGAACGGCGTGGTCGCGGTTGCAGCCTACGACGCGATCGGCCACCGCCTTGAGCGCGGGGCGCGCATTTTCCATCGCGCAGCCCGTGCCGACAAAGCGAATGATCTCGTAGTCGTTCATCGAGTCGCCAAACGCCATGACCTCGTCGCGTTCGACGCCATAGTGCTCCATGAGCTGCTCGATTCCCGAGGCCTTCGACACACCAGGCTGCATGGCATCGATCCATGCGTTTCCAGAAGGCGCAAAGGTAAAAAGCTGGCCAAGCTCGCGCTGCAGTACGTAGGCACTGTCCATAACGGCACAGTCATCGCAAAAGATACTCGCCTTGATGATATTTACGCTGGGATCGGGCAGCTCCCAAATGCGCTCGGCATTGGGAAGGTCCTTATCGACCTCACGCACGAACTTGCACTCGTCATCGAGCAAGAAGGACTTGGTTCGGTCAAAGAGCGCAAGATGCAGATTGGGAAACGTCCTGACGGCTTGGGCGAGCCTTCGAATCGCCAGGTGCGAATACACCTCACGGTCTACCATCTTACCGTCGGCGTAGACTTGGGCGCCGTTAGCGGCAACAAAGTCCATCTTGTCGCGAACGGGCGCAAAGAACTCACACAGGCGATCGTAGCGACGACCTGACGATGCGGCGAAATGCACGCCATGCTCGTGTAGCGCCAGAATCAATTCGTAGGTCTCGGGAGGCACCTGGCCGTTTTCGTCAAGCAGTGTGCCGTCCATATCGGATGCAATCAGTTTAAACATAGAAAAGCTCCCTTCGGGCTTGTTGGAATCGAACGTGTATCCGATTCCAACGTACCCAAAGGGAGCTCAAATAAGACTCCGCGGGCGCAAACGTTTCAAGGACCTGGCAAATAGCTCACACATGCCAGAGGTCCTACGGTCGCGGCGTCAGGCAGCCCGCCAAAGAGTGTCCCCGACGACTAGTCGTTTAAGAACGTCCCCGATGACTAGTCGGCATAGGTGAAGGTTGTAACGTCGAACATGCCCTCGGGTCGGATGCGGAGCGTCGGGATGACCGGCAGGGGCAGGAAGATAATGCCCATGATGGGGTCGAGCGGCGGCTCAATACCCATGGCGCGCGCCTTGACCATAAAGTCGTCGTGCTGCGCGGCAACGTCCTCGGCCGTGCCCTCGCTCATAAGGCCACCGAGCGCCAGCGGAATGCGCGCCACGACCTCGCCGTTGCGCACCAGCACGTGGCCGCCCTGGCCCACGGCCTCGACGGCAGCCATCATATCCGCCGCATTGTCGCCCACCACGCACACGTTGTGCGAGTCGTGGCCGATCGTGGAGGCAATGGCACCACCGGTGATGGTGAAACCGCGCACCCAGCCGCGACCGATATGCTTGCCGACCAGGCCCAGGCCAGCGGGGCCGTCGCCATCGGCGCCCTCGGCCTGCAGCGACACGCCGCGGCCGTGACGCTCGATCAGCATAATGCGGCGCAGACCCTCGGCACTCTCGGGGCGAGCCACGCCCGTGATGGCCTTACCCGGTACCACGTCGATCACGGCCTCGCCCGGCTTAAAGGCATAGTCGAATACGTCGAGCGAAAGCTTCGGCAGCTTAACGGAGGCGCGCAGCTCATCGGCAAGGGCTGCAACCTCGGCCATCTCGGGTGCAATCTCGCCCACAAAGGTGCCATCCTGCGCCACCAGGGCACCGGCGGCATAAACACGATGCGGAGCCTTGGCAAACGTCAGGTCATCGAGCAGCAGCAGGTCGGCGTGTTTGCCCGGGGCGATTGCGCCGCGGAGCTCGTGCGGGTCGCGGCAGCCGTGGTCCAGGCCAAATGCCTCAGCCGTGGAAAGGGACGCCATGGAGATAGCGACCACCGGGTCGACGCCGGCCTCGATGGCCACGCGGCAGGCGTTGTCGATCATGCCGGTCGAAAGCGCGTCGGAGGGAGCGCGGTCGTCGGTCGCAAAGCAGCAGCGGCGGGCGCGGGCGGGGTTTTCCAGCAGCATCGGGGACAAATTGGCCAGATCGTGGCTGCACGTGCCCTCACGCAGCATCACATACATGCCGCGGGACAGTTTATCGAGCGCCTCCTCGGGAATCGTCGACTCGTGGTCGGCGATAATACCCGCCGCGGCATAGGCGTTGAGGTCCTTGCCGGCAACGAGCGGCGCGTGGCCGTCAACCTGCTTGGACGGCGTCTGGTTGGCAGCATCGATGCGAGCGCAGGTCTCGGGGTCGGCCATAAAGACGCCCGGCAGGTTCATCATTTCGCCCAGACCAAAGACATCGCCTGGATGCTCGGCAAAAAACGCCTGCATATCGGCAGCAGAAATAACGGCACCGGCCTGCTCGTCGGGCAGCGCGGGCACGCACGAAGGCATCATGTATTTGATGGAGATGGGTGCGCGGCGGCCGTCCTCAATCATAAAGCGCAAGCCATCGAGACCGGCAACATTAGCAATCTCGTGGCTGTCGGCAATGGCGGTGGTAGTACCGCGCGTCGCGGCCATGCGAGCATACTCGGCGGGACGGATGTTCGAAGACTCGATATGCAGATGCCCGTCAATAAAACCGGGAGCGAGATAGCGACCCTGGCAGTCGATAACCTCGGCAGCCTCGTAGGTACCGGAGGCATCGTCGCGACCGTTGTAGAGCACGCCGACGATCACACCGTCCTTGACGGCAACGCTACCGGGCGCCACACGCTGGCCATACACGTCGACGATCTGCGCATTGGTAAACAGCGTGTCGACGGGCACGCGCCCCTCGGCAGCATCGATCACAGACCTCATGACCTCAACGGACATACATACTCCTTTAACCGTAGAAAAAAGCTGCGGAGCGGACGAGCCTTCACCGCAGCAAGCCAATAGCCATTGTATGCCCAAACGATGGGTCAACAATACGCCTCTCCGCTTAACGGCACCGCCAAATGATCCCTCCGTCCCCATGGGATCGTCGTAACCAAAAAGGCCGCAGTCGGGATTCCCGGCTGCGGCCTTATTGCACTTGTGAGGTCAACTCGCTCGTTAGACCAACTTGAAGCCCTTGCGCTTGCCTACGGAGAGGGTGTCGCCCAGTTTGAGGGCGCTGGGATCGATGTTGTAGCTCTTGGGAGCCACGGCCTTGCCGTTGATCTTGACGCCACCGCCGTCGATATCGCGACGAGCCTGGCCGGCGCTCGCCGAAAGGCCCAAGTCCTTGAGCAGGCCGGCGAGGTAGATCTGGCCCTCGTCGTTGACGGTCAGCTCGACATGCTTCTCGGGGAAGTCGGCAAGCTGGCCCTCCTTGAACACGCGGTCGAACTCGGCCTGAGCCTCGTCTCCGGCGCCGGCGCCGTGGTAGGTGTCGCACAGGTCGCGGCCCAGAGCGCGCTTGAGCTCGTAGGGGTCGGCAGAACCATCGGCCAGGGCGGCGTCGATCTTGTCGACCTCGGCCGGGGTGAGCGAGCTGGCCAGACGATAGTACTTGCCGATCATCTCGTCGGGGATGGACATGGTCTTGCCGAACATATCCTTGGGAGCGTCGGTCAGGCCGATGTAGTTGCCATAGGACTTGGACATCTTGCGCACGCCATCGGTGCCCTCGAGCAGCGGCATGGTGAGCGCGATCTGCGGCTCCATGCCCATCTTCTCCATGAGCTCACGGCCAGCGAGCAGGTTGAAGAGCTGATCGGTGCCGCCCATCTCGACGTCGGCCTTGATCTGCACGGAGTCGAAAGCCTGCATCACGGGATACAGGAACTCATGCAGGGCGATCGGCGTCTGAGACTGGTAGCGCTTGGTAAAGTCGTCGCGCTCGAGGATGCGGGCGACGGTGAACTTGGAGCACACCTGCAGCAGACCGGCCAGATCCATCGAAAGGATCCAGTCACCGTTGTGCACGATGGTGGTCTTCTCGGGATCCAGGATCTTCATGGCCTGGCTCACGTAGGTCTCGGCATTGGCCTCGATCTGCTCCTGCGAAAGCTGCGGACGGGTGGAATTCTTGCCCGAAGGGTCGCCAATCAACGCGGTACCGTTGCCGATGATGAGGGTGACGTTGTGGCCCAGGTCCTGGAACTGACGCATCTTGCGCAGCGGCACGGCGTGGCCCAGGTGCAGGTCGGGGCTGGTGGGGTCGACGCCGAGCTTGATGTTGAGGGGCTCGCCCTTCTCAAGCTTCTTGCGAAGGTCGGCCTCGGGAACGATCTGCGCGGCGCCCGAGGTGATGATACGCATTTGCTCGTCAACAGACAGCATTGGGTATCCTCCTTTTGCTATAGCACCCTCGCCGAAAACGGCGGTGCTGGAAGTCCATAAACTCTCTTATGATAACAAACTGACGCAACGCAGCACCTACGACAGGAAAATCCTCGTCCTGCCGCATGCGTCAATGGCAACTGGCAGACGTGTACCGTCACGCTCGACCAGATAGCGTACCTGCCGACGACGCAAGCAGTCGCGGCAACGAATCTGTCCCGTCGCATCGGTGGCGCAGACGCCCTCGGCGGTCAGCAGGCAGTGCTCGCACACCATAAGCTCGGGACGGTCGGCGTCGACCGGACCCAAGACGCCGGGTTCAGCGGCCAGTTCGGCAATACGCTCCGCATCATTGCCGAGCAACTCCGCCGGCAAGTACACCCGCCCCGCACCGATTCCGCGCAGCCAGGTAAGCGTGGCCCGATTCGCGCAGAACACCGGCGCCGCCACGTCAAACGTCACGCCCAGCTCGCGAGCGATCACCACCTGTCCCAGGTTGCGGCAGACGACGCGCCCGGCACGCTGTATCAGTGAGCGAGTCCGGTCAGCGTCACCCGTGCGGCACACCTCGTCAAGCACCACAACGACGTCGGACAAATCGAGTTCTCCACGCGGGTCGGCATCCATCAGCTGCCAAGCAAAAACCATGCGAGCGGGAACCGCGCACTCCACCGACTCCGTCGACGTACCGCCATCCACCGCAACGCCCTCAAAGGGCAGCACCTCAACGGCACGCGCAACGGACGCAATCGCATCCGCCTCGGCCCGCATGCGCTCCAACACCGCCGCCGTCTGATCCAACACGCCGGCGCTGCGAATCAGGTACACCTCGCAGCCCGTGTCAACCTTACGCTTGCAATGCACGACGACGCGCTCCCCCGCTGCGGCATCCACCGGACAGGGCACCTGCGGCCAGCGCTTGGGCACATCGGGACGCGCGTCGGCACCCGGATAAAACCGGATCTCGAGCGTGTCACCCGCCGCCACGGCGGCGTCGAGCTCAACGGTCACCTCTTCGTGGCCCACAGCGACCAAGCGCCCCACGCGCACGCCCTGGTTAATCGCACGCTCAAAGCTCATCAGCTCGGCACCCGAACGCCCTCGCAGGTACGCATCGGTAAACCCACGGTTAAACGACCTTCCCAGCTCGCGCTCAAGCTCTTCCACGGCACCGGGGTCCCACGCGCCGTCGTACAGCATATCGAGTGCCCGGCGCCACACCCGCACCACGTTGAATACGTAATCGGGGTTCTTCATGCGCCCCTCGATCTTGAGCGACGCCACGCCGGCATCTACAAGCTCGGGCAGATGTGCAATACCCAGATAGTCGCGCGGGCACAGCAGGCGATCTCCCTCGACGGCGACAACGCTCTGCCCCGCCTCGTCCACCAGGTCGTACGCCAGACGGCACGGCTGCGTGCAGTCGCCGCGCATCGCCGAGCGCCCACGCCGCAGGGCCGAGAACTCGCACGCCCCCGAATAGCCGATGCAAATCGCACCGTGGCAGAATACCTCGATGGGCACGCCCGTGGCACATAGCGCCGCAATCTCGTCGACCGTCAGCTCGCGTGCCGTCGTCACGCGCTCGACCCCCAGCTCATCGGCGGCAAGTCGCACGGCGCCTTCGCTATGAACGCCCGCCTGCGTGGACAGGTGAATCTCGACCCCGGGAATCGCCGCGCGCAGCGCGCAGGCCAGCCCGGCATCGGCGACAATCAGAGCATCGGCGCCCAGCTCCAGTGCATGAGCTCCCAACGCCACCGCGTCGGACAACTCATCGTCAAACACGAACACGTTGAGCGTCACGGACACACGCACGCCATGGGCATGCGCCACGGCGCAGCCGCGCGCAAACTCGTCGTCGGTAAAACCGTGCGCACTCACACGGGCGTTAAAGCCGCCCAACCCCGCATAGATGGCATCGGCGCCCGCGGCGATGGCCGCAAACATCTGGTCGAGCCCGCCCGCCGGCGCCAGCAGCTCGGGCAGCGCCGCACCGGCAGCATCCAATCCAGTCTTGTGTTGTCCGCTCGGCCCCATCGCCCGAATCGCCATCGGCAAACTCCTTACCAAGGTATGCATTCACTCTGAAAAATGCCGTCTTCCAGCATACACGAGGCCTCGCGCGCCCCGTTTGGTTTATCGTGTAATAACTTATGTCCATCCTGCCCCGACGGCACATCCGCCGTCCGGCACGACATACCTGGAGGTCAATATATGGGTCCTCGCCAACGACAGGGACGCAGCCGTTCAAAGACGCATGCCCTGCCCATAATCCTGCTCTCGTTTTTGGGCTTTTTGCTGATTGCGGGCGTGGCATTTGGCATCGGCATGGTCGGCAACGTCAACCGCTGGCTGTCCGATCTGCCCGACTACACCGACGCCAACGCGTATCTGGTGAGCGAGCCCACCGAGATCGTCGACTGCAACGGCAACAAGATCGCGAGCTTCTACACGCAAAACCGCAAGTCCATCACCAAGGACAAGGTCTCCCCCTACGTGCTACAGGGCACCGTTGACGTCGAGGACGAGCGCTTCTACGAGCACGGCGGTATCGACCTGTGGGGTATCGCGCGTGCTGCGGTGGCAACCCTCGGCGGCGGGCACGAAGGCGCCTCGACTATCACCCAGCAGCTGGTGCGCAACACCATCCTGCAGGAGGAGCAGTTCGACTCGACCATCGAGCGTAAGGTGCGCGAGGCCTACATCGCCGTAAAGATGGAGGACATGTACTCCAAAGACGAGATCCTCATGATGTACCTCAACACCATCTATTACGGCCACGGCGCCTACGGCATCGAGGCCGCAGCCGAGACCTACCTGTCCAAGAGCGCCGCCGACCTCACCCTGAGCGAAGCCGCGCTGTTGATCGGCCTTCCCAACTCGCCTTCGCAGTACGACCCCACGGTCAATCCCGATCTGGCACTGTCTCGCCGCAACAAGGTCCTCGACAACATGTTGCGCCTGGGCCACATTACGCAGGAGGAACACGATGCCGCACAGGCCGAGCCCATCACCCTCAACGTGACCGAAATCTCGGGCAGTGGCGTCGACGTATACTCGCAGCCCTACTTTGTCGCCTATGTCAAGCAGCTGCTGGAGCAGGAGTTCTCGACCGACGTGCTCTTTAAGGGCGGTCTGACCGTCAAGACCACCATCGACCCCACGATGCAGCAGGTGGCAGAGAATGCCGTCCGCGAGCAGCTCGACACGCTCTCGCTCGACGGCCTGGACATGGGCATGGTCGTCGTCGACCCCAAGACCGGCTACATCAAGTGCATGGTGGGCGGCTACGACTACAACGCCGACGAGAACCACGTAAACCATGCCACGGCCAAGCGTCCCGTCGGCTCCACCTTTAAGGCCTTTACGCTGGCAACTGCCATCCAAAACGGCATGAACCCCAACGTCACCCTCAACTGCAACTCGCCGCTCAAGGCCAAGGGCACTACGACCGAGGTCCAAAACTACGCCAACCATAGCTATGGCAACATCACGCTTAAGCAGGCAACGGCATACTCCTCCAACACCGGCTACATCCAGGTGGCGGAAGCCGTCGGCAACAGCAAGATCATCTCGCTCGTCAAAAAGCTCGGCATCGATCCCGCCAAGGACAACATCGAGGACGTTCCCGTCATGACCCTCGGCACTGGCTCGATCTCGCCGCTCGAGATGGCCGCCGCCTACGCGACGTTTGCCAACGGCGGCTACTATCGCCAGCCGATCGCCATCACCGAGATTGACTCTCGTACCGGTTCGGTGCTGTACCAGCACACCGACAATCCCTCACAGGTGCTTACCGAGGGCGAGGCCGCCGCGGTCACCGATGTTCTGTCCGGCGTCATGCAGGGCGGCGGTACGGGTGCTGCCGGTGCCCTGAGCGTCAACCAGCCCTATGCCGGCAAGACGGGCACCACCGACAACACCACCAACCTGTGGTTCTGCGGCTATACCCCGCAGCTGGCGTGCGCCCTGTGGACCGGCTATTCCGCGGGCGAGATCCCCATCCAAAAATACGGCACGGACCTGCTGGGCGACAGCACCAACCTGCCTGTCTTTAAGCGATTTATGAACACCGTTCTGACCGGTACCGAGCGCGAGGAGTTTGCGACCGGAACGGCGCCCACCTACAAGAACAACAGCGTCTGGAAGTTCTACGGCACCAACAACGCCAAGAAGACGGAAAACGACGACAAGGACAAGGACAAGGACAAGGACGAGAACGAGGACGAAGACGAAACCACCACGACGACTACCACAACCACCACGACCACCGAGACCACGGGCGGCGACGCCGCCGGCGGCACCGGTACGACCGGTGGCTCAACAGGCGGCTCCACTGGTGGTTCGACCGGCGGCGATGGCGGCACGCCTACGCCCACTCCCGACCCCTCGCCCACGCCTGACGATACGGTCGGCTAGAAATCATCCAGCCATATGCAACAAGCCCCCCGAGCAGCTTATTAAACTGCTCGGGGGCCTTTTAGTTTGAAGCGACCTGGTGGGCGGTCTTTATACCGGCAAACAAAAAGGGGGTACCGACCAACGTCGATACCCCTTACAAGCCACGATGTCAGCGCGCACAGAGCCGAGCGCACGACCCGCACGCCTACTTGCGAGAATTGCTCAGCTTATTGATCAGCGCCTCGAGACGCTCGCCGTCCTCGGCCGTCTGGGCAATGACCAAAATCGTATCGTTGCCGGCAAGCGAGCCAAGCACATCGGGCAACTCTGCCGCATCAACGGCGGCGGCGATGCCGGAAGCCGTGCCAGGCTGAGCCTTGATCATAACCAGATTATCGGTACGCAGAACGCCCGTAACGAGCTCGGAAACCATACGCTGCAGGTGCAGGTCCTCTGCCAGAACATAGATGCCCTCAGGGAGCTTACGCAGCCCCATATCGGCAATATCGCGAGAGACAGTCGCCTGCGTGCAATCAAAGCCCATAGCACGGAGCTCATCGACCAGCACGCGCTGCGTGCGGACGTCCTTATTGCGCACAATATCTCTAATGGCATCCTGGCGCCCATTGCGTTTTTTAGCCATACAAACCCTCTCTCCAAAAGATGGCGGAGACAATCAATCAGTGATTGAATAGTTTAACGCTATTTGAAGGCTTTTGTGTATAAGAACGCATTTCGAAACAATTCTATGCAAGTTTGTTTCGTAATGAGCCGTTTAGGCGGTTTTTGCGCCCGTCCGGTTAAGAAAAGCTGCCAGATGCGTACACATCACGCAGCGCGCGGGCTTGGCGCTGGCAATCGGCCCAAACAACAGACCCAGTCCCCGATGGTTGTCCTTGAGCGCGGCGACCATCTGACGGGTTCGAGGCGCATCGAGCATATCACGCATGCGGGCGGAACGCTCGATTGACGACAACCCATGCGGGCTCAGGCACAAATTCTCGATGCAGGCGACCAGTCCGGCAAAGTAGAACTTTTGGCTTGCCAGCTTGAGCCGACCACCGCTATCTGCTTCCGAGAGTGAGTCCGCAAGCTCGTCGAGTGCTCGGATGTCATCGGATACCTTGGCATACATGGTGGGATCAAAGGCATCTGTAAGCTTAGGTACCGCGACGTGGAAACAAGCGTCGCCGCAGCCGGAGACGCACTGCGCCCGCGAGAGCGCGCACGCCATAAACCCAACTGTGCGAAACACCTTGTCGCACAAAAGGCATGCCTCAAACAGCGAGCGGCTGTACATCACGCCAGAGGTCTGAGCGACTAGGCCGCCTAAAATCAACTGGGACAGCCCGGTCACCATCGAAGACTTGTCTTCAATGACAATAGGGGCAACATCCAAGACGCGCGAATGGCGCTCTCGATGTGCATCATAGCGGTCGAGCGACACCGTGGGGAACACTATGTCTGCCGCAGTATCGCACGCGATATCGACCATCTTGGAAAGGGACTGCGGAGCAAGCCACTCATCGGCGTTCATAGCGATGATTTGAGAGCCACGCGAGGCAGCAAAACCGGCACGAAGACAAGCACCGCGCTTCGCGTCCTCGACGTCAATCAAATCAATATGGATGTCCCTGTCGGCAGCAACTTGAAGCGAATGGCGCACACCGGGCGCAGCATCGCGGCAGACAACAACAATCTGCAAATCGTAGAGGTCTTGGTTCTGGATACTCTCGAGCGCACGCATCGCATAGCTGGGCGAACCTTCTACCACAAGGATCACCGAAAGTCGCGGATGCGAGCCACGTCGAACCAAGTTATCCGTCCTCTCGACAGCAATGAATCAAACCGTGGTTCATGGTACACCCCGGCAATAAAAGCAATGAGACACCGGTTGTATTGCACGCCAAGAACAGATGTTGAACACGCGCAGCCCACAGATGACGGGTGTCGACGCACGACGCGTCGAGCCCTCCCCTAGTCGAGCACGACGAGCTCGGCGGGATCGTAATCCACGCCCATAAACGTAAGGCCGCAGGCAGGAGCCGTGGGGCCCGCAGCGGTACGGTCGCAAGCATCGATGACCTCACGCATCCACTCGGGTTCACGGCGATGCATGCCAATCTCGACAAGCGTGCCCACGATCGTACGGACCATCGAATGCAGGAACGCATTGCCCTCGATGGTAAACGTCAGGATGTCCTCGCCAAACGCAATCTCATGGCCAAACTCGGCACGCATCACGCAGCGATGCGTGGGCTTGCCAACGGCCGAGGCAACCTTGCAAAAGCTTTTAAAGTCCTGTTCGCCCAGCAGCGCGGGGCAGGCAGCAGACATAGCCTCAACATCCAAGGGATAGCGATGCCACCACACGGCACCGCGGGACAGCACGGGGCGCGCATCTCGATCGGCAATACGGTACGTATACGTACGGGAACGCGCGTCAAAACGTGCAGAAAAGCCTTTACGGGCCCTGTAGACCTCGTTTATGGCGATATCTTTGGGCAGCAGGGCATCCATGGCCCTCAGCCACCTACGGCGCGTCAGGACAAGCTCAGCGTCCGTTACGGGCACACTAATGTACTGCGCCACCGCATGCACGCCGGCATCGGTGCGCCCTGCGCACGTCAGGTCGATCGGACGGCGCAGGAGCGTCTCGATAGCGCGGCGCAGCTCGCCCGCAACCGTCGTCTGGCCAGGCTGCTCGGCAAAGCCGCTATAGGACGAGCCATCGTAGGCCACGCGGAAAACGAGCGTGGCGTCGAGCTCGGGAATCGAATTGAAATCAGACGGCGCGGTCATGGGCGCTCCCAACAAACAGGCAATGGCATTTCGACAAAAAAAGAGGGGTACGCGAACGTACCCCTCGAATATAGCCTATGCAGACGGATTGTCTACTCAGCGGTCTCCTCAGCAGGAGCCTCCTCGGCAGCCTCGACCTTCTTGGGAGCAGCGGCCTTCTTGGGGGCCGGAGCAGCCTTCTTGGCCTTAGGCGTGCAAGGCTCGGTGACGAGCTCCATGATAACGATGGGAGCATTGTCGCCCTTACGGTTACCGAGCTTCATGATGCGGGTGTAACCGCCGTTGCGGTCCTGCCACATACCCTGGGCAGCCTTGTCGAAGATCTCGGCAACGAGCTGCTTATCGCCGAGCTTGGCGATAGCCAGACGACGAGAGTGCAGGTCGCCCTTCTTGGCCCAAGTGATGATCGGATCGACGACCGAACGCAGCGCCTTAGCGCGGGTCTCGGTGGTCTTGATGCGGTCGTTCTCGAAGAGGGCCTTAGCAAGGCTCTTCTTCATGGCCTTGGTGTGGCTCGCATCGGTGCCGAGCTTCAGGCCCTTCTTAACGTTGTGACGCATGGTCTAGTTTCTCCTCAAATATGCGAAGCATTAAGCCTTCAGGCTCAGGCCCATGGACTCAAGCTTGTCCTTCACTTCCTCGATCGACTTAACACCGAAGTTACGGATGTTGAGCAGATCGTTCTCCGAGAACTCAACGAGCTGACGGACCGAGTGAATGCTGGCGCGCTTAAGGCAGTTGTAGGAACGGACGGAAAGGTCCAGATCCTCGATCTGCTTGTCCAGCTCGGCGTTGTCGTTGGTGACCTCGGGAGCGAAGATCGAAGCCTCCTCCTCGACCTCGGGGGTCTCGGCAAGGTTCATAAAGGCGGCCATATGCTGGTTGATGATATTGGCAGCCTGGACCACGGCGTCGCGCGGGGCGATGGAGCCGTTGGTCTCGATCTCGAGGACAAGGCGGTCGTAGTCGGTGTGCTGACCGACACGGCAAGCCTCAACGAGCTTGGCGCAACGGGAAACCGGCGAGTACAGCGAGTCGACGTGGATCACACCGATGGGATCGTTGTCGCGCTTGTTGGCCTCGCCAGAAACATAGCCACGGCCATAGCCGATGCGCATGCTCATGGTGAGATGGCCACCCTCGGTGAGCGTAGCGATGTGCTGCTCGGGGTTAACCAGCTCAAACTCGGACGGAATAAAGAAGTCCGCACCGGTGACCTCGCAGGGGCCGTCAACCGAGATGGTGGCGGTCGCCTCGTCGGTCGTGCCGAGAGCCCTGAAGACAAGACCCTTGACATTCAGGACGATGTCGGTGACATCCTCGACCATGTTAGGGATGGTCATGAACTCGTGCTGCGCACCATCGATCTGAATAGCCTCGACGGCGGCACCCTCGAGCGAGGACAGAAGAACGCGACGAAGGGAGTTACCCAGCGTATCGCCGTAACCACGCTCGAGCGGCTCGACGGAAACACGAGCAGACGTCTCGTTGATCTCTTCGACCTGAACCTGAGGCCTAATGAATTCTGACATGTATTACCTCCAGCCTCAGCAGCCCGGATGGACTACTTAGAGTAGAGCTCGACGATGAGCTGCTCGTTGATATCACCGCTGATCTGCTCACGCGTCGGCAGAGCGAGCACGTTACCAGACAGCTTCTCGATATCGACCTCGAGCCAGCCAGGGACCTCAAAGCGCTCGGAGGAAATCAGGGCCTCCTTGATGGGGAGGAGGTCACGGAACTTCTCGCCGACAGCGACGACGTCGCCGGCCTTGACGCGGTAGGACGGGATGTCCACGCGCTTGCCGTTCACGGTGAAGTGACCGTGACGGACGGACTGACGAGCCTCTTTGCGGGTGCGGGCGAAGCCAAGACGGAAGACAACGTTGTCGAGGCGAGACTCAAGGATGATCATGAGGTTCTCACCGGTGACGCCGTTCATCTTACGGGCCTTGTTGAAGTAGCCGTGGAACTGCTTCTCCAGAACGCCATAGATGAACTTGACCTTCTGCTTCTCGCGCAGCTGCATGCCGTACTCAGATTCCTTGCGACGGCGCTTGGGCTGACGGATAGATTCCTTCTTGCTGCTGTAACCGAGCTCAGCGGGATCGATCCCGAGCTGACGGCAGCGCTTAAGAACAGGAGTCCTGTCGATTGCCATATTGATACGATCCTTTCAGTTACACGCGGCGACGCTTCTTGGGGCGGCAGCCGTTGTGCGGAATGGGGGTCTTGTCCTGGATGCTCGAGACCTCGAGGCCAGCAGCCTGGAGGGAGCGGATGGCGGTCTCACGACCGGAGCCGGGGCCCTTGACGAAGACGGAAACCTTCTTCATACCGTGCTCCATGGCCTGCTTGGCAGCAGCCTCGGCAGCCATCTGGGCAGCGAACGGCGTGGACTTACGGGAGCCCTTGAAGCCCACCTGGCCAGCCGACTTCCAGGAAATGACGTTGCCCTGGGGATCGGTGATCGAAACGATCGTGTTGTTGAACGTAGAACGAATGTGAGCCTGGCCCACGGAAATGTTCTTACGGTCCGCGCGCTTCAGACGGGCAGCGCGAACGTTCTTCTTAGCAGTAGCCATCTATCTAGCGCTCCTTATTTCTTCTTCTTAGCACCGATCTGACGCTTCGGGCCCTTGCGGGTACGAGCGTTAGTGTGGGTGCGCTGGCCGCGGACCGGGAGGCCCTTGCGGTGACGAAGGCCGCGGTTGCAGCCGATGTCCATAAGGCGCTTGACGTTCTGGTTGCGCTCACGGCGGAGGTCGCCCTCAACCATGATCTGATTCTTATCGATATAATCGCGGATGGCGTTAACCTCATCCTCGGTGAGGTCCTTAACGCGCGTGTCCACGTTAACGTTGCACTCGACGCAGATCTTCGTCGCAGTGGTGCGGCCGATGCCGTAAATGTAGGTCAGACCGATCTCAACGCGCTTCTCACGCGGGAGGTCGACACCATTAATACGGGCCAACGTAGTCTCCTCTCTTAACCCTGACGCAGATCGGAAGAGCACACGTCTG
>CABTWP010000040.1 GCA_902488525.1 uncultured Collinsella sp. | reverse complement strand
GGTGGACGGCACCGAGCCGTACGCTTGAACTGAGAAGGGGGAGGCCTCGCGGCCTCCCCCTTTTTTTGCGTTTACGGGGCATAAATGACTCATTTACGCCAGACGATTTAATTCTTTTTGGTATTGAGCTTTTATTTAAAGAAAATAAAACGAATAACAAGGGCAACTGCTGTGGCCGCAATGATCAAAAGCAGGATTGCCAGTCGATGTTGCTTGCGTCGTTTACTTGATGAAACGAAGATTGATTTTCCCTGTTTTGGCGTTTCGAGATAGCGAGCCGAATGCGTCAAGGTTTGCTTTGGTCGAGGACCTCTTTGTCGATGAGTGGCGGATGCTTTCATCGGCTCATCACTAGCTGCGCTGTTTTTAGATAATGGTGCGTCTTTCAGATATACAGGGTCTCCCGAGGCGACGCCCATATGTTTACGTCCCGTTTGGGCATCCTCGAGCGTTTGATATCGATTTCTCGTCACATACTCGGGCTCCGGATCATTAATGGGCTCTTGCGAGATGTGGGGGCGATGGAACCGCGGCGGCTGCGTGGAAGTATCTTCTCCCTGCGTCGGCATAAACATTTTGTTCTGGTTTTGGTCGTCCATGATGCCCTTTAGCTCGTTACCAACAACGTGTACGCGCTCATTGTAAGCCCCTTGCTATTTGTAGCTGTGAACATACTTGTTATTTAAGCTCTGGTTCAAAGAACCTTAACCTTATTAAAACCTGAGTCAAACACACTTAGATATGCTTATAGTACTGGACTCAAAAAACTTTATAGTCGATGTATATATGAGCACTGGGTGGGCATATATAAGAGCGTCAAAAGAAGTCCCAGTCACCTAGAAGATGACTCGGCAGTCCTTAAAAGGAGTGGTAAACATGGCAAGCATGGTTCCTTATCGTTCGGTTTTTGGCGTTCGTCCTTCTGCTAGCTCGTTGTTCGATCTGTTTGATGATATGACCGACCTTGCAAACAACTCGATTGCTTCCAAGGCGTTTCCCGTTGACGTTGAGGATAAGGGCGACGGCTATGAGGTCAAGGCTTATCTGACCGGCGTCGCCAAGGACGATATCGATGTCGAGCTTAACGAGGGCCGTCTGTCCATTAGCGTGAATGTCGAGGAAGACGAGGAGAACGAGGGCAAGAACTTCCTGCAGAAGGAGTTCAGCTCGTACAGCGCGACGCGTGGCGTGTATCTAAAGGACGCTTCGAGCGAGGGCCTCTCGGCTAAGTACGCTGACGGCATCCTGACCGTTACGGTTCCCAAGATCGTCGAGAAGAAGAACGTTACGAAGATCTCCATTGACTAACTTCGTTGGTGTTCTGCGCTATTAAAAGACAGCAAAAGGGGCTGGGAAGCGATTCTCGGCCCCTTTTGCTGTCTAGGACAGTCTATTGAATGGTTGCCGGTTGATACTGACTCGCAGGGCGTATCGAGAGTTTTCGCGATCCTTGGAGAAGGGTTGCGGAGCTGCCGACCTCGTCATCCAGGGTTGCGGCCAGAGCTTTGGCATAGCTTTTGACGGTAAGGCTCGGACGATTGTTATCTTGGCTGATATGCATGGCAATGAGCTGTTCGGTGCGATCGGTAACAAGTTCGCGCGCGGCTTCGGCGGCTTGGCCATTGGAGAGGTGTCCCCTTTCAGACAGGATGCGCTCCTGAAGAAAGCGGGGATATTCTCCCTCGCGCAGCATGGTCACATCGTGGTTGCTTTCGAGTGCGAGGACTCTACAATCTTTGAGGGTGTTCATGGCTTGGCTCGATAGCTCTCCGGTGTCGGTGGCAAAGCCGATGGAATCATCGAGGGTGTCGAATCGATAGCCGACTGGATTGATGACATCGTGTGACGTTGAGTAGGTTTGCACGTGGATGCCGGCAATGGATAGGGTGTCACCGGGATCGAATTCCTCGACAGGCAGATGCGAAAGATTTTCTTTGCTCGAAAGAGTGCCCCTGCTGGCAAAGAGGGGGCCGTGCCAGTGCTTGCACCAGACATTGAGGCCCTTGATGTGATCGCTATGCTCATGAGTAATGAGAAGAGCCGAGACGTTGTCTGTCGAGAGCCCCAGTTCTGCCATGCGCTTTAATGTCTCGCGGCGAGACAGTCCGTCATCGACCATAATGAGCCCCTGCGGGCCCTCGATGAGTGCGCAGTTGCCTTTAGAGCCACTGCCGAGGATATGAAGGTGCAGACGAGACATAAGATTCCAAAGGATACAATGGGTGCGGACGAATAGAGGAGGAAGCAAATGCCTACGGTATCTCAGCATTATGGACACCATGCCGTGCCTGGGGCAGTCGATGAGACCCGGACGAGGCAGCAGGCTGCTCCTGTCGTGCTCATGGTATCAGGCGGCGCGGACTCGACGGCACTGCTTCTTATGGCGTGCACATCAAAGCTGGATATCCAAGACGGACGCGGTGTTGCCCCCATTGCTCGCGAGCGCCTGCATGTGCTGCATGTAAACCATCATCTGCGCGGCAAGGCGTCCGATGGCGACGAGGCCTTTGTGCGTGAGCTCTGCGCGAAATATGGTTTACCGCTGTGCGTGGAGCACGCTTATTTTGATGGGGAGTCGGGCAATATTGAGGCCGCGGCCCGCGAGGTGCGCTATGCCGCGGCGCGGAGGTATGTTCGCGAGCTCTGCGCCCAGACGGGGGCACCGCGAACGGCGGCTCGTATCTGCACCGCGCACACGTCTTCGGATCGCGCGGAAACGTTTTTGATGAACGCGATTAAGGGTTCGGGGCCCGCTGGCCTATCGAGCATTCCTCGCCGGAGGAATATCGTGGTGCGTCCCTTGCTCGACCTAACTCATGGCGAGCTCGTGGGCTATCTACAGGTACATGGTCAGCCGTGGCGTGAAGACGAGAGCAATGAGGATATCTCGTATCTGCGAAACTACGTGCGCCATCGAGTAATGCCAGTGGTGGCGCAGCGCAACGCGAACGTCTGCAAGACGATTGGCGCCGCCTGCGAGATCTTAGGCGATGAGGACGCGTTTTTGTCTCAGCTTTCGGCACAGGCGTTTCGAAGCTGTTTGCGCAAAGAGGCAGCGGGTGCGCTGGTGCTCGATGCCAGGCGCCTGGCTGCGGCCGAGGTGGTAATCGCGCGGCGCATCGTGCGACTGGCGATTAAGCGCATCGATCCGGACGCTCGTCCCGAGATGCGACATGTGGAGCGAGTCCTTTCCTGCGTTGCTGAGGGCGCCGGCTCGGTCACGCTTCCGGCGGGGATTGACGCACGCATTGAGTTTGGCGTGCTGGCGTTTAAGGCGCCGGCGGCTCGCGAGGGCCTGGTCGCAGACTGGGTTACCGTACCCGGTCGTTTGCCGTTGGGCGGGGGACGTATGCTGGTCACAGAACCGATGGCCGTTGAGCCGGGATGCGATATCGTGCGCCGCGCCCGTGAGCTTGCGGCTGCCGGGGAAGTGACAGCTTTGGTAGACGCGGCTGCCCTGGGTTTTGCCGACAGCGATAGTGAGCGGATTCTGGCGGGCTCGCGTGGCGAGATCCCTGCCGAGGCGCGATTGGCACGCCTGTGGGTGGACGGTCCCGCACCGGGAGACGTGATGTGCCCGTTAGGGATGAGTGGTCGAAGCAAGAAAGTATCCGACTTGCTAGGTGAGGCTCGCATTCCCGTTTCCGAGCGCGCCGGCGTGCCCATGGTGAGGACGGCGCCGGGGGGTGCCGTGGTGTGGGCCGCCGGAGTTCGCGCGGACGAGCGTTTTAAGTGCACGGCCGCAACGCGCGTGGCATATCTGCTCCGCGTGGTCGATGCGGAATAGCGTCCCACGCCTGCTATTCTGTGCGACGTTGACGGTATTCCCGCGCTGATGGCGCACGGGCTGGTAAATTTACCCCGTGCGCTGCTAGAATGTGTAGTTCGCGTCCATACGGCGGTGTGTGGGCGATAAGCACAAGAAAGGGTTGTCATGGCTTCTCAACATCCGGATATCGAGAAGGTTCTGTTTACGCAGGAGGATATCGACGGCATCGTCTCTCGCCTGGGCGAGGAGATTACTCGCGACTACGCGGGTAAGGATCTGGTGCTGATTGCGGTCCTGCGCGGCGCCGTGGTCTTTATGGGCGACCTGATGCGCAAGATCGAGCTGCCGACCAACATCGATTTCATGGCTGTTTCGAGCTATGGCGACGGTGTGAAGTCTTCGGGCATCGTGCGTATCATTAAAGACCTGGATATCGACATCCGCGGTCGCGACGTGCTGATCGTCGAGGACATTCTGGACTCGGGCCTGACCCTCAAGTATCTGATGAAGAACCTCGAGAGCCGCAAGCCCGCTTCACTGGAGGTCGCTGCCTTCCTGTGGAAGGACGTTGAGGACCGCACCTCGGCCATCACGCCCAAGTATGTTGGAACCCATTGCCCCGATGCCTTTGTGGTGGGCTACGGCCTCGACTATGCCGAGCGCTATCGTAACCTTCCGTATCTGGGCATTTTGAAACCGGAGGTTTATTCGTAAGATGCCCGACGACCGTAACGAGAACAGTTCCCAGACTCCCCGGGAGCCTAAGATCCCGGGGATGCCCGGAGGCAAGAAGCCCACGCGTACGGGTTGGCTGTATTTTATTTTGGCTTGCGCACTTCTGGGCTACGCCTTCTTTAACATGGGCTCCGGCTTTGCCAATTCCAGCAATACCGTAAAGCTCGCGACGAGCGAGATGGTGAGCGCCATCAAGCAGGATCGCGTCGAAGATCTGACCTATACGGTTCAAGACGGAAGCGTGACGGGTCATTACTGGAAGAC
Source organism: uncultured Collinsella sp. (assembly GCA_902488525.1). GTDB lineage: Bacteria > Actinomycetota > Coriobacteriia > Coriobacteriales > Coriobacteriaceae > Collinsella. The sequence goes on along the minus strand of CABTWP010000040.1, from coordinate 14,025 downwards.
GAAGAAGGACAAGGGCGATACGAGCGAGCTCAAGAGCTTCTCCTCGACCTATGTCGGCTCCGATTCGCTTGCTGAGCTCATGGCGGAGCACCCCGACACTAAGTACATCGTCAACACCAACGATCCCGATTTTTGGGGCGACTTGGCGATGAGTGTGCTTCCGACGATCGCCCTTATCGCCATCATGTTCTACTTTATGCGCCAGATGATGGGCGCCAACAACAGGAACATGCAGTTTGGCAAGACCAACGCCAAGACCAACGAGGCCACGCGCCCCAAGGTCAAGTTTGAAGACGTTGCCGGCGTGGACGAGGCAGTCGAGGAGCTCGAGGAGATCCGTGACTTTTTGAGCGATCCGGATCGCTATCGCAAGCTGGGCGCCAAGATCCCGCGTGGCGTGTTGCTGGTTGGCCCTCCGGGCACCGGGAAAACGCTGCTGGCCAAGGCCGTTGCCGGCGAGGCGGGCGTGCCGTTCTTTAGTATCTCGGGCTCTGACTTTGTGGAGATGTTCGTGGGCGTCGGCGCCAGCCGCGTGCGCGACCTCTTTAAGGAGGCCAAGTCTCAGGCCCCGTCGATCATCTTCATCGATGAGATCGATGCCGTGGGACGTCAGCGCGGAGCTGGCTTGGGCGGCGGTCACGACGAGCGCGAGCAGACGCTCAACCAGCTGCTGGTCGAGATGGACGGCTTTGAGGAAAGCGAGTCGGTCATCCTGATCGCTGCGACCAACCGTCCTGACATCCTGGATCCGGCATTGCTGCGTCCCGGCCGTTTTGACCGTCAGGTTACGGTCGACCGTCCGGATGTGAAGGGCCGCGAGCAGATCTTGCGCGTGCATGCCGAGAACAAGCCGATGGACGAGGACGTTAAGTTTGAGAAGCTCGCCCAGATGACCGTTGGCTTTACTGGTGCCGATTTGGCGAACCTGCTCAACGAGTCTGCGCTGCTGGCCGCTCGCCGTCATCGTTCCGTGATCTCGATGGACGAGGTTGAGGAGTCGATGGAGCGCGTGATTGCCGGACCGCAACGCAAGGGTCGCGTGATGACCGAGGCCGAGCGCACCACGATTGCCTACCACGAGAGCGGTCATGCCCTGGTGGGCCACATCCTGGAGCACTCCGATCCGGTCCACAAGATCTCGATCGTCAGCCGCGGTCAGGCTCTGGGCTACACGCTGCAGCTTCCGCAGGAGGACCACTTCCTCAAGACCAAGAACGAGATGCTCGACGAGCTCGCCGTGTTCTTGGGCGGCCGCGTTGCCGAGGAGCTCATGTGCGATGACATCACGTCGGGCGCGAGCAACGATCTGGAGCGCGCAACCAAGATGGCGCGCGAGATGGTCACACGTTTGGGCATGAGCGAGGAGCTGGGCACTCAAGTCTTTGGCGAGGCGCAGCATCAGGTATTCCTGGGCCGCGACTATGCCGATCATCAGGATTACTCCGAGGAGACGGCGCGCCGCATTGATATCGAGGTTCAGCGCATCATGCGCGAGGCCCATCGTCGTGCTGTCGAGATCTTGGATGCCCGTCGTGATCAGCTCAATCTGATGGCGAAGGTGCTGCTTGAGCGCGAGACTGTCGAGGGCGATGCCGTGAATGCCCTGCTCGATAACGAGTGGGACGCCTACCTTGAGTGCGAGGGCGATATCCTGGCGGCCAAGGAGGAGCGCAATGCCAAGGCGGCCGGCATGCCGACCAAGAAGCGCGCGCCTCGTATGAGCGAGGAGGAGCTGGCGGCTGATGCCGCGGCCTTTGCGCAGGCGGCCATGCAGGAGGATGCCGAAGCCGCATCCGATGGTGCTGACGATGACCATGCCGTCGTCGATGCCGATGCCGATGCCGATGCCGACACCGACGCCGACAAATAGTCTTTGTGGCGAAAGCCTCCGCGGGGAAACCTGCGGAGGCTTTTTTGAGCGATATGGGGCCATCTGTTGATTGGGGACAGACTTAAATGAGCGTTTTCACGCATTTAAGTCTGTCCCCAATTAACATTGCTGCGGCACTTTGCTCGGCTAAAGCGTACAATAGCGCCTATGCGAAAGGGGAACAGATGATCAACGAAACTATGTATGCTCGCGGCGCGGAAAGCTCCATCATCCGTGAGATTTTTAGCTATGGCCTTGAGCGCAAGGCGCAGATCGGTGCGGAAAACGTATTCGATTTTTCGCTGGGCAATCCGAGCGTTCCGGCGCCCGCTGCTGTGGCTGAGTCGATTAAGAAGGCCCTGGAGCTGCCGAGCGACCAGCTGCACGGCTACACGCCCGCACCGGGCCTGCCGCAATGTCGTGCCGCTGTGGCCGAATCGCTCAACCGCCGCTTTGGCACGAGCTATGAGGGCAAAGACGTATTTATGACGGTGGGTGCCGCGGCTTCGCTCACCTGCACGCTCAACGCCGTTACGAACCCGGGCGACGAGGTTATTGTTATCGCCCCGTACTTTCCGGAGTATCGCGTTTGGATTGAGAAGGCCGGCTGCACGTGTGTCGAGGCGCTTGCCAACGAGGACACATTCCAGCTGAGCGTGGATAACGTATTCAAGGCGATCACCGACAAGACGGCAGCCGTCATTATCGACTCGCCCAACAACCCGACCGGTGCCGTATATACGCGCGACACGCTGACGCGACTGGCCAATGTTCTGCGCGAGGCCAACGCTCAGCGCGATCCCGAGAATCCGATTATGCTCATCTCGGATGAGCCGTACCGCGAGATCGTGTACGGTGCCGAGGTGCCTTGGGTGCCCTCGATCTACGAGCACACCATCGTGTGCTACTCGTATTCCAAGTCGCTGTCGCTGCCGGGTGAGCGCGTGGGGTGGATCTTGGTTCCCAACACCAATCCGCAGGCTGCCCGTCTGATGCCGGCCGTTGCCGGTGCCGCCCGTACGCTGGGCTTCGTGTGCGCGCCGGCGCTCTTTCAGCGCGTAATTATCGACTGCATCGATGAGCCGAGTGACGTTGAGGCCTATGCACGCAACCGCACCGCGCTTACCGACGCACTAGCGGAGTATGGCTACACCTATGTTGAGCCGGATGGCGCGTTCTACCTATGGGTGAAAGCATTGGAGCCCGATGCGAATGCGTTTTGCGAGCGCGCAAAGAAGTATGAGTTGCTTGCGGTTCCCTCGGACAGCTTTGGTATGCCGGGTTGGTTCCGCCTGGGCTATTGCGTGAGCTACGAAACGATTGTCAATTCGCTACCCGCTTGGAAACAGTTGGCGGACGAGTATCGTTAAAAGTAAAGCGCTCTGCCTACAATGTTTTACGTGAAACGGGGTTTGGTGTTAAGCCGGACCCCGTTGTCATGGACGTTGTGTCTTTGGGATGGAGTGGTTTTACGACTATCGAAGGCTATGCGTACAATGAATATAAGCGACGGCCGTGCCAGATAAGGAGACCTGATGCCCTACCTGCTTTCTTGTGACATTCATACCCATACGATGTTCTCTGCGCATGCATATTCGACCATTGAGGAGAATGTGTACTGGGCGGCAGAGCGTGGTCTGCAGGTGCTCGGATCTGCCGACCATTTGAGCTCTATGGTTACGGCTTGCCCCAATGACCTGCGCAGTTACCAGTTCTTTATCAACCAGGATATCTGGCCGCGCATTTGGAGCGGCGTGCTGGTGCTGCGTGGTGCCGAGGCCGATATCGTTTCGCTGGACGGAAGCCTGTTTGGCGAGGACACTCCTGTCACGCTCGATATTGCCGGCGATTCGTACAGCCGTCAGCATTCGCTGTTCGATTTGGTTACGCGTAATTTGGATTATTTGGTTGCGAGCGTGCATAATCCGCAGATTGCTGAGGGCGCGACGCTGGCCCAGACGACCGAGATGTATATCAATGCCCTGGAGCACCCCAAGGTGTTCATGCTGGGTCACACGGGGCGTTCGGGCGTGCCGTTCGATATCGACGAGGTGCTGTTGGCAGCTAAGGCCAAGCACAAGATTATCGAGATCAACAACCATAGTCTTGAACACGGTGTCGACACTGAGCATTGGGCCGTATGCCGCAAGATTGCCGAGCGCTGCGCCGAGCTGGGCGTGGGCATTGGCGTGTCGACCGATGCCCACATTGGCATGGCCATTGGCAAGCTCGATCACGCGCGCAAGATGCTCGACGAGATTCACTTCCCACTGGATTTGATCGTGACGCGCGACCGCGAGACGCTGCTGTGCGAGATGGCGGCAGCCGGCGTGTGCGATCTGCGCAATGGGATGTAGCGGAGTTTATAAACCAAGCGAAGGGGGCGGCCCAGGCGGGTCGCCCCCTTTCTTGTCCCAAAAATCTACTGAGGTTGGTTAGCGGCGTTCGAGGACCGCTACGGTTTCGGTGTGGTCGGTGTGAGGGAACATGTCGACTGGCGTGATCTTGAGCAGGCGATAGCCTCCGTCGAGGAGCTGGTGCAGGTCGCGCTCTTGGGTCACGGGGTTGCAGCTGATATAGGTGATGCGGCGCGGCTTAAGTGCGCAGGCAGCTTCGAGGAACTCGGGCGTGGAGCCGGCGCGCGGCGGGTCGATGGAAAGAACGTCGACGCGTTCGTTGTTGTCGGCGGCATCCAGGATGTAGTCGGTGGCGTCGTCGGCCATAAACCAAGCGCTGCGGGTGAGGCCGTTGAGCTCGGCATTGCGACGTGCGTCGGCAATGCCCGCCGGGTTGCGCTCAACGCCGAGCAGCATAATGCCGATACCCTTGTTCTGGGCATCTTTAGCTGCGCAAAGACCGATGGTACCGCTGCCGCAGTAGGCATCCATGAGCACATCGCCCTGGTGCAAATCCATGCCGTCGATAGCGAGCTGATAGAGCAGCTCGGTCTGTTGCGGGTTGGTCTGATAAAACGCGGTGGGGGAGATGTCGAATTCGCAGCCGAGCAGCTGGTCGCGCATGCATTCGGCGCCATACACGATGCGGGTTTCCTCGCCGAGGATGGCGTTGCCGGGGCGTCCGTTGATGTTTTGGGCGACGGTGACGATGCGCGGATCGAGTGCGGCGACAGCCTCAAAGAACTCCTGCGCATGCGGCAAGTCGCGCTGAGCGGTCACGAGCGTGACCATGACCTGGTCGGTACGCCAACCGCAGCGGACGACGGCATAGCGAAGCAAACCAAGATGCTTGTCCTCATTAAAGGCGGGAATATGCAGCCGCTCAGCTTCGCGTGCGATGCCGTTGAGAATCTGACGGGCGCCCGGTGCCTCGACGGGGCATTCGGGTACGGCAACGATCTTGTGCGTGCCGCGCTCAAAGAAACCGCAACGGACAGCGCCCTCCTTACCGGGAGCAAAGGGAGTGGCAGCCTTATGACGAAAGCCACGCGGCGCAGGATATTTACCCGGGTCGCCAAGGGTGACGCCCATACCGCGAATAGGATCGACAGCAATGCTCTCGCGCTCACAAAGCTCGGCAAACAGCTCCTCCGTAGCAGCCTGCTTAGCCGCCAACTGCTTTTTATAAGGACGATTGAGCGCCGTGCACCCACCGCAAGATTTCATGATCGAACAGGGAGACTTGGGGTCCACGGCCTTACGCGCAGACGAAACCCGATCTTTATGCGAGCGCTTGGAACGAGTCTGAGGCGCTTTATCCCCGCCTCGACGAGAGTCAGAACGCTTGGTCTTAGCTCTGCTCTTGGTCGGTTTGTTTTTTGCAGCTTTAGAAGACTTGGATTTCGTAGAAGATTTCTCCTCCTTCGACCCCTCAGCCGCCTCGATCAAAGCACGACGAGCCTTACGCTCCGCACGAGATTCTGCCATGAATTAACCCCACTAATTTACAAATTGAAATCTGAAAGCATTGTACCGTGCCAAGCTAGCGGACGATATGCAAGCGTCCATTTCGTGTCAGTGATAAGTCCAACGATGTTTGCTCCCCGCCCATGCCGGGCAAACCCTCCCTTGTACTTTATCAAGGTAGAGTGTATGATTCTGGACGTTACACGACTCACTTTACTCAACTAAAGTGCCATCAAGGGGGAATACCATGAACACCGATATGTCTCGTCGTCAGTTTGTTGGTCTAGCCGGCTCGCTCGCCACGGTGCTGGGCCTTGGTCTTGTCGGTTGCGGCGGTGGTGCCGGCAAGGGCTCTGCTGCCGGTTCTGCCGCAGCCAAGGATGTGAAGGGCGCTGCGGAGTCCAAGAAGCTCGTGGTGGGCTTTGATAAGTCCTATCCTCCGTACGGCTTTGTGGGCGACGATGGCGAGTACACCGGCTTTGATCTCGATCTGGCCAAGGCTGTTGCCGATAAGCAGGGCTGGGAGGTCAAATACGAGGCCATCGACTGGGACGCCAAGGATACGCTGCTTAACTCGGGCGCCATCAACTGCATCTGGAACGGCTTTACCATGGAGGGCCGTGAGGACGACTACACGTTCTCCGAGCCGTACATGCTCAACGAGCAGGTGCTGGTGGTAAAGAAGGATGCAGGCGTCAAGAGCTGGGACGATCTTGCCGGCAAGACCGTGATTACCCAGACCGATTCCGCTGCGCAGGATGTGCTCGAGGGTGACCAGAAGGATCTGGCGGCGACGTTTGCCACGCTCGACACGATCGGCGAGTACAACACGGCCTTTATGCAGCTCGAGAGCGGCGCGGTCGATGCCGTGGCGTGCGATCTTTCGATTGCCCAGTATCAGCTTGCCGCCAAGCCCGATGCCTATACGCAGCTTGATGAGCCGCTGTCCAGCGAGCACTACGCCGTTGGCTTTAAGAAGGGCGACACCAAGTCGGCCGATGCTGTAGCCGAGTCGCTCAAGGCGCTCTACGAGGACGGCACGGTCAAGGACCTCTGCGATAAATATTCAAGCTATGGTTTGTCTTTCGATAATTGGGTGCTCAAGTAATGTCTATTCAGGTCATGATGCAGATGCTTGGCCAGGGGTTCTTGGTCAGTTTGCAGCTGTTTGTGCTGACGCTGCTGGGGTCGATTCCGCTGGGAATCCCCGTGGCGTTTATGCGCATGAGCAAAATCGCGCCGCTTCGCTGGATTGCGCGCATCTATATCTCGGTTATGCGCGGCACGCCGCTCATGCTGCAGATGTTTGCCATCTACTTTGCCCCGTACTACGTGTTCGGCATTTCGCTCACGCCCGATTCCAAGTGGACGGCGTGCGTCGTAGCGTTCATCATCAACTACGCCGGTTACTTTGCCGAGATCTATCGCTCGGGCCTGCAGTCCATTCCGCGCGGTCAATACGAGGCCGCCGAGGTGCTGGGCTACTCGCGCCTGCAGACGTTTTTGTACATTGTGATGCCGCAGGTTGCCAAGCGTATTCTGCCGGCGATGGGCAACGAGATCATCACGCTGGTCAAGGACACGTCGCTGGCGTTTGCCATCGGCGTGGGGGAGATGTTCTCGACGGCCAAGGCGCTGGTCGCCTCGCAAGTGAGCATGGTGCCGTTTGCGATTGCGGCGTTGATCTACTGGGTCTTTAACTTTGTGGTCGAGATGCTGCTGGGCGCCGCCGAGAAAAAATTGGATTACTACCATGATTAATTCGGTAATGAATATATCGAACGCGCGTAAGGCGTTTGGCGGCAATGAGGTGCTCAAGGATATCTCGCTCGAGGTAAAGCGTGGCGAGGTCGTGGCGATTATCGGGCCTTCGGGTGGCGGCAAGTCCACGCTGCTGCGGTGTGCCACGCTGCTCGAGACACTCGACGGAGGCTCGCTCTCGTTTGGTGACCTTGCCGTTGCGACGGATGCGGGTTCGGGCGCGGTCTATGCGAAGGGCGATGTGCCCAAGCGGGCACGCTCGCGATTCGGCTTGGTGTTCCAAAATTACAACCTGTTCCCGCACTATACCGTGATGAAAAACATCATCGATGCGCCGATCCGCGTGCTTAAGCGCCCGCGCGAGCAGGCGGAAGCTCGTGCGCGCGAGTTGATCGCGCAGATGGGGCTTACGGGCAACGAGAACAAGGTTCCGTGTGAGCTTTCGGGCGGTCAGCAACAGCGCGTGAGTATTGCCCGCGCCCTGGCGCTCGATCCGGAAATCTTATTCTTTGACGAGCCAACCTCGGCACTCGATCCCGAGCTGACGGCCGAGGTGCTGCATGTCATTAAAGACCTTGCCGCGCAGAATATGACGATGGTAATCGTGACCCACGCGATGCAGTTTGCGCGCGATGTTGCCGACCGCGTGGTCTTTATGGATGGCGGCCGCATTGTCGAGGAGGGTCCTGCCGAGCAGGTCATCGACCATCCGCGTGAGCAGCGCACCCGTGAGTTCTTGAGCCGTATCGAGGGATAGGCTCAGGTATTTACTCAACTATTAATTGAGGCGAAGCCGTCGCAGGTCTTACGGTCTGTGGCGGCTTTTTGTTTGCATCGACGGGGTTCAATAATCGCCTCACAAGCTTGTCTCTTCCTCTCGCCGCCTGTATTCATACGTGCGCCGAAAGGTATGCATGGACGGCCGCCCGTGAGGGTAGGGTGGTGGCATAGGACATTTGGAGGGTGAGTCGGCTCGGTTGCCGACCATGCTGCTCCCGGGATGGCACCGACCGCGAACTCTCCCCGTTGGCGTCGCGCATTGCGCGCGGCCCTGCAAGGAGGTCATCATGGGTGCTCCCAAGACCGGTAACGTAAGGAACGTGGTGCTCGTAGGCCAAGGCGGGGTGGGCAAGACTTCACTCGCCGAGGCCATGCTCCACCTTTCCGGCAAGACCGCCCGCCTGGGCGGCCACGACGGCACCAAGCCCACGCTCGACTATGACCCCGAAGAGGTCAAGCGTGCATTTTCCATCTCGACGACCATCGCGCCGATCGACTGGAAGGGCGCGCGCATCAATGTGCTCGATGCCCCGTGCTACCCCGATTTTATCGGCGACGCCTTTGCCGCGATGAGCGTCTGCGAGACGGCTCTGTTTGTGGTCGACGCCGAGGCCGGCCCGCAGCCTACGACGGTTAAGCTCTGGTATGCCGCCGAGGACCTGCGCCTGGCGCGTGCGGTGTTCGTAAACCGCCTGTCGCGCTCCGAGGCCAGCTTTGCGACCACGATGGATCTGCTGCAAGAGCGCTTTGGCACGCGCCTGGGCGCCGTGACCCTTCCCTGGGGCGAGGGCGAGGACTTTGACGGCATCATCGACCTGGTGCGCATGAAGGCGCGCCATTGCAACGGCACCGAAGCCGTTGAGTCGGAGATTCCCGAGGAGTATCGTGCCCAGGCCGAGGAAGCCCATGACCATCTGTGCGAGCTGGTGGCCGAGGCTGACGACGAACTGATGATGAAGTACTTGGAAGGCGAGGAGACGCTGACGCAGGAGGAGCTTGAAGGCCTGCTGTCGAAGGCGATTGCCGAGCGCATCTTTGTGCCGGTCTTTGCGGGCGATTGCATTAAGGAGCAGGGCGTCAACTCGCTGATGGACGACATTGCCACATACTTCCCGGCGCCGACGGACTACGGCGAGATGCCGCTCATCGACGGCGATTCGCTCAAGATTTCGAGCGACGATGATCGTCCGGTGGCGTTTGTGTTTAAGACGTTGGCCGATCCGCAGCAGGGTCGCATCAGCTTTATCAAGGTGCTGACGGGTACGCTTGAGCCGGGTCTTGAGCTGATCAACGCGCGTACCCGCAAGAGCGATCGTCTGGCCCACCTGTATGTGATGTGCGGCCGTGACATGACCGAGGTCGGTCACGCCTATGCCGGTGACATCATCGTGGCGCCCAAGCTGGCTGCCGAGACGGGTGACACACTCTCCATTACCGGTAAGGTCGAGGCGGCGGCGTTTAAGTTCCCCAACTCGCAGTACCGCATTGCCATCGAGGCCGAGAACCGTGGCGACGAAGAGAAGCTCTATACGTTTATCGAGAAGGCGTGCAAGGCTGATCCGACCATGAGCATCGATCGTGACGAGGAGACTGGCCAGACCATCATTTCGGCGGTGGGTGAGGCGCAGGTTTCGGTGCTGCTCAACCGTTTGGAGGATCGCACCAAAGTCGTGGCCAAGAGCGTGCCGATCCGCATTCCGTATCGCGAGACCATTCGCCGTACGGCAAGTGCCCAGGGCCGCCATAAGAAGCAGACCGGCGGCGCCGGTCAGTACGGCGACTGCTGGCTGCGCGTGGAGCCGCTCATTGGGCCCGACGGCACGAGCGACGGCTATGAGTTTGTGGACGAGGTCGTGGGCGGCCGCATTCCGCGCTCGCTGATCCCCGCCGTGGACAAGGGCGTCCAGGAGACCATGAAGGACGGCATCATTGCCGGCTATCCGCTCACGGGCATTCGCGTTGCTGTGTACGACGGCTCGTATCACAGCGTCGACTCCAACGAGATGGCGTTCCGCGCGGCGGCTCGCATCGGCCTGCGCAAGGCATGCGCCGATGCCGACCCGGTGGTGCTGGAGCCCATCGAGGAAATCACGGTGACTATCCCCGAGAGCTACGCCGGCGCCGTGATGGGCGACATCTCGGCATCGCGCGGTCGCGTGACGGGCATGGAGACCGATGAGCGCGGCGATACCGTGGTTATTGCCCAGGCGCCGCTGGCCGAGCTGACGGATTACTCGACGCGCCTGCGCTCTATCACGCGCGGCACGGGTGACTTTACCATGAAGCCCGCAGGCTATGAGCAGGTGCCTTATGACGTTCAGGCCAAGCTGGTCGAGCGCTATGAGGAGGGCCGCGCCAAGTAACGCGTGGTTTTGCCTGCAACATGCATGCCGATGCAAGGGCCGCCCTGGGTAACCGGGGCGGCCCTTTTTGATCCCTTGGGGACGGAGGAAAACGGATCATTTTTTTGGGTTACGGGCGGCGCGGTCGGCACTAGTCTCCGGATGCCTGGTTGCGGCCGGTGGCGTAGTCGACCTGCACGTGCGGCTGTAGGTTATAGCAATATACGTGGAAGCAGAGGGTCTTGCCGTGGTCCTCGACCGATTGAGCCTCAAGGCGCACGCCACGGCAGACAAGTTCCTCTTCGTTATACATGGGCGTGACGCGGTAGAGCACGTGGTTGCCCGTTTCGCGGATGTAGTTGAGAATCTGCTCTTCAAACGGTAGCATGCCTGTCTCGTTGAGATAACGCGTGCCGGTGAGGAGATTTTTGCGGTTGGCGTTTTCGCCGCAGAGCGACCAAGCGATAAGGTGGCAGCGGTTGTACAGGCTCTGGCCTGGAATAAAGTCGTAGCGCTGCTGGTGCCAGCCGGCGGGGTGGATGCGCGAGATATCGCCGCGCTCGCCTTGACCAAGCGATTCGGGGCCCACGCAGGCGAGCGCTTTGCGGGTGCGGCCCAAGCTGTCGAGCTTGGAGAACTTCTTAAAGCAGCCCTCTTCTGTGGCACGCACGTATTCATCGAGCGTGAATGACGGCGTGCCGAGCGGGTGCGTGCTGTCGGCGCGCAAGGCAACGTAGGGGTTGCCGGCGTAGTCGGGAATACTGCTGAGATATACGCCGCGGGCCCGGTCGAGATCGGGGTTTTCGACCTCGTCGATGGGGGTGGCGGCACTGTCCTCGGAGGCGTCGTCACCGGTGTCGGTCGCGGCGGAATCGGGGCCATCGCCAGCATCCTGGCTGTTTTGAGAGTCCGAGGAGCTCGCTGTTCCCGATTCGAGTCGGGCAACCAGGGCTGTCTCGTCGTCGGTGCGGCTGGGACTCTCGTTTTGTTTCTCGGCCAGAGCCGCCGCCTGCTCGTCACTTTGCGGCGACAGCAGCTTGGGCGCTCCATCAAGCGACCCCGTAAACAGCGCAAACCCCAGCACCACGGCGGTGCCGATGGAAAGTACTTGCTTGTAGGCGGACTTGCGCGACATGGAGGCTCCTGGATGGACGGTTGGGAGTCTACCAGTCTAGCAGGAGCTGGCAGAGGCCGTTTTGTCGAACAAATACTCAAGATTTGGGATAGACGCTACTGATTCATTTGCCTCATATGGAACTGCAGCGGTTGTGCATATGGGGCTGTCCGGCGTTTAACCAGATAAAACCTGCCAAAATAAACCTGTCCCTTTTCGGTGGGTTAATCGTGAGTTATTTCACCGCAGCTTAAGGTACGGTTGGGATGTGCGCACTTTAAAGAGAGGGGCCCATGATTAGAGAGGTCGCGCTCGTCTCTCTAAATGTCTCTCTAAAAAGAAAGCCAGTTAAAGAGATAACATTAGGCAATCTAGCAGTGAATTCGATACATCTTTCTAAATTTCTCTCTAAAATAAGGTGCTTATCTCTCTAAAGTTAGGGAGATATACTATACTTTAGAGAGATAAATCTATCGTTTTAGAGAGACGGAATGCCAATGCTGCTGGATGAACCTCTTGGCCTTATCGTTGAGCGCCTTCGCAGGCGGGGGACTGATGACGCATCGGTAGAAGTTAAAGCCTGCATGAATAAATTGAGCGCAGACGTATGGGAGACAGTGAGCGCTTTTGCGAACACTGCGGGTGGGCTCATTATTTTGGGCCTAAACGAAGCCGAAGGATTTGTTCCTTCGGCTAACTTTGCTATCGATAGGGTGCGGGATCAGTTTGTTTCGGGTATCGGAGACGGAGGCTCAGCAGCAGTGGTGACCCATGCGCCGCGGTACGAGCTTGATCGAGGCGAGGTCGACGGGCTCCAGGTGCTTCTGGTGCGTATCTTTGAACTTGAGCTTAAAGCGAAGCCCTGCTATATCGGCGCGCGCGGCGTACAGAACGGTAGCTACAAGCGCGTGGATGATAAAGATATCAAGATGTCACCCGCTGAGCTATATGAGCTGCAGAGTGCGTTGCTTCCGAGCGATGCAGACGGCACGGTGGTTTCGGAGGCAACGGTCGAGGATTTGGATCCAGATGTCGTGCGGTCTATTATCGCAAATCGCCGGCTGCAGACCCCCCGCGTTTTGCGCGGGGCCGATACGCTGGAAAAGCAGCTGGTCAGACTCAATATCACTACAAAGGATGGTGCGGTGAAGCTCGCAGGGCTTCTGTCGGCGGGAATTTACCCCCAGCAGTTCTATCCCAAACTCATGATCGATGTCGCTGTCCATTCCGATGTGGAAAAATCTGCACCCGGGCAACCCCGGTTTATTGACCGCCAGTTGTGCGATGGCCCGATTCCGGCTTGCATCGAAGATGCCCTTGCCGCGATTGGACGGAACTTGCGCAAAGCGGCGATAGTGCAAGGTGCTGGCAGAAGGGAGGATTGGGAAGTTCCCCAGGAGGTTTTGCGCGAGGCCTTGGCAAATGCCTGCATCCATCGAGAATATTCGCCCATGTTTGTGGGGCAGGCCGTGAGTGTCGATATCTATCCAGACAGAATAGAGATCAAAAACCCCGGTGGGCTTTGGGGAGGAAAGACGGTGGACAATCTTGCAGACGGGGAATCGCGCTGCCGAAACCCAAAGCTCATGAGCCTAATGGGGGCGACGCCGTTAGAGCATGCCGAGGGGGCCGTTGCAGAAAGCCAGGGATCTGGTATCCCGGCTATGATTCGCGAGATGGAGTCTCGTTCGCTTGGAAGGCCGAAATTTATCGTTAAGGCCGATTCGTTTACGGTGCTGCTTTCCCGGCACGGGGCGGAGCTTGCTGAAAACCGCACGTGGATTCAGAGCCATGTGGGCACCGAGCTGACGGATCGCGAGGAAACATTGCTCATGTTTATGCGGGAGCATGGGTGCGTATGCGATGTTCAAAAAATACGAGAGGCCCTGAAGTGGGATTCGGATGACATTCGCCTGATCTGCGGGGATCTTGTCGATAAACATGTCCTGTCAAAATGTGGCAAAGACACGTTTGAGATTATCGATATGAGCAGAGAATCGTCAGCTTCGACAGCGGATAGGATCCTGGAGGCTCTCAGCGCCGAAGTGGATATGACGGCGCGAGAAATAGCGGTTGCATCGGGGGTCAAAATTTCGTCCGTCCGCTACCATCTGCCAAAAATGGCGGATAAAGGACTCATCGAAGTAATGGGTTCGTCGACGAGCCGCAACCGCCGCTATCGGAAGAAGTAGATGCAGCCGAGTCGCCCCTCTTGTGTCTCTCGAAGTGAGATGGGTGCTAGGGGGGCGACTGCCTCGCGATATTTCCCCAGATAAAACCTGCCAAAATAAACCT
>CABTWP010000039.1 GCA_902488525.1 uncultured Collinsella sp. | reverse complement strand
CCCCCCCCCCCCCCCCCCCTAATAGGTGGGGGTGAAATGTTCCTTGTCAAGGCCCTAAAAAAAAAAAAACAGAACCTTTCCCCCCGCAACTACAGCCAACGAGTTGTTGCGATTAGGTGAACGTTCACCTTTTTATTGTTTTTCTCTTCGCAAATAAAATCCCGTGCGTATACTTAGGCTCAAACGAAACCGATTTCGTTGAGCGTGGGCAATAGGATGCTAAGACACACCCTACCATCTTGGCATCTTATCGCCCACGCAATGCCATTTGCTTTCTTCCCGTCTCGTTGGACCTTTAGTCCCATTCCGGCACAGCGAGACACTTCCTAGACGACTGACCGTGGGGCCGGCTTTTCTGCTTTTGCAGCAGTGCCTCCGATAACCCTCTTTTGCCGGCCCGGGTCAGCTTTTTCACACAACCGAAAGGACGGGTAGCAACATGCGACCGCTCATCATCATGCATGGCGAGAACATCGACTGGTGCCATACCGTCATCAGAATGCTGATGTATCTTGTGGGCGTTGCAGTACTGGCACTCGGTATGAGTCTCCAGACGGCATCCGGCCTGGGCGTCGCCGCGCTCACGTGCTTTGCCACAACCCTATCCATGCTCACTGGCAAGACGCTCGGCTTTTGGATCACCGCAACCTACGTCGCCTACATCGTGGCGCAATTAGCCATCTTGCGAAGCGAGTTCCAGCCGCGCATCCTGCTCGAGTTGTTCTTCTCAACGCTGATTGGCGGCTTGACCGACCTCTTCATGGCGGTCAACCCACTGCATCCCACGGCACTCCCCACACAGATTGCGACCATGCTGCTCTCCCTCGCTGTCACCGCATTTGGCGTAAGTCTCGTCGTCAACATGGGCGTTGTCCCCAACGCGCCCGACGGCTTGGTGCAAGTCATTGCCGAAAAGCTTAAACGCCGCTTTGGTGACGTAAAAGTCGTGTTTGACTGCTCACATGTCGCCGCCTCGCTCGCGTTGTCGCTGATCTTTATGTACAACCTGGGCGGCTTTGGCGTCACGACCGCCATCTCGGCACTGTTCCTGGGCCATGTCATCAACGTCGCCAACAAGCTGTTCGCCCAGCGCTTTATCCGCGCGGCATTTGGAAAATAGCACCACCGCAAAACCCGCGAGCAGCGCTTACTTTGCTATATCTTGCTATACTTTGCTATATCTTGCTATATCTTGCTATATCTTGAGCAAAGGTGGCTCACATGCAAACAAACCCTTTTAAGCCCACAGCAGGTAAAACACCTCCCACGATTATCGGCCGCGAAGATGTGCTCGAAGAATTCAATGAGGGCCTCGTCAACGGGCCTGGTGCCCCGGGGCGCCTAATGCGCATAGCCGGCGTCCGTGGAACGGGCAAGACGGTCCTCCTTGACGAGTGCTCACGTTTGGCGCAAAGCCGTGGCTGGACGGTCATAAAAGAGGTCGCAACCGAGGGACTTTGCCAACGCATTCTCGAACAGCTGCAGCCCAAATTCCAGGCCAAACACGCCAGATTTGAGCCCACCGTAGCTGGCATGTCCATCGGCAGCATAGACATTGAGCGAATCGGTCCATCGCTACGCGACGCCATGAGACAGACAATATCCAAGAATGAAAATGGCCTGCTCATCACTCTCGACGAGGTTCAAGACGCAGAGCTCGATGAGGTCCGAACGCTCTCCATTGCGATTCAGCAGGTTATCGGCGAAGACCTTGATATCGCCTTTGTTTTTGCGGGGCTGCCTTCGATGATTGAAAGCATCATCAACGGAAAGACACTTACGTTTTTGCGCCGTGCCCTCCCCTTTGACCTGAAGGCTGTGGCAGTAACCGAAGTGTCGTACTCCCTCGAGGAAACCATTGAAGCGTCTGGCATGGAGTTGCAGCCAGGTATTGCCGGCCAACTTGCCGAGGCAACGCAAGGTTATCCTTTCATGATCCAACTCGTTGGATACTACGCATGGCAGTTGGCAAGACGCGCACATACAGCGATTATTGGAGAAGAAGAAGCCGAGCGTGGCATTGCAACGGCACGCGAACGCTTCTGCGGCATGGTGATTGAGCCCGCGCTGCAGCGCATTCCGCCCACGTGCATCGCTTATCTGCTGAGCATGGCGTCTTTGGGGCAGACGAGCTCGACCAGCATGGTTGCCGATGCCCTAAACAAAACGCCTCAACAGGTGAGCTCCGTCCGCAGCCGCCTGTTAAGAGAATCGATTATCGAGGCTCCTTCGTACGGCAAGGTCTCATTTGCCATCCCCTACATGCGCGACTACCTCTACGAACACAAAGCCGAACTGGAAGTTGAACTGTAGAAACGGCAACTGCTCTGCAAGACGAAAACCGTTTTCATACGGTTTTTGTACCAGACGCAACACGCTTTCGTCCGGCGATGCGTCTGCAATCCAAACGAAAAAGCCCCGAGCCCGTATGAACTCGGGGCCTCTCGCGCCGGGCATCTATGAGAGGGAATCGATGCGTACGGGCGCTACTCCATGAAGCCGCCCTGGAATGGCGGCAACCTCGTCGTTCCCCGCCTGATGGGTGTGCTCAAGGCGTCTGTCCCCCTGTTTATTGACGTGACCGGCAAAAAGCTGGTTGAGGAAACCATCCGCACCCACCGTGGCGTGGCCGACGCCATCGCCGCGCGCAATCCCACCGCAGCGCACGACGCGATGTACCTGCATCTGGTGTACAACCGCAACATGATCGCAGAGGGAGCGCAGGAACAGAGCAAATAGACATCCGCACGGCAAGGGCGAGACTACCGTTCGCCTTTTAAAAGTGAACGTTCACCTGATTTTAGGAGAATCTGTCTTTTAATTCCCCCTCTTCTCCTATACTGACCTTGTATGAAAAGCAAGACTTATATAGATGAACGTTTCTTTTGAAAGGATCGCTATGTCTGATCTTATGGACAGCTTCCGTCTGGACGGCAAGGTCGCACTGGTAACCGGCGCCACCTATGGCATTGGCATGGCTATCGCCGAGGCGCTCGGAGAGGCTGGCGCCAAGATCGCCTTTAACGCACGTCACGCCGACAAGGTAGCCGAGGCCGAGAAGCACTACCGCGAGCTGGGCTTTGACGCTCACGGCTATGTTGCCGATGTCACCGACGAGGCCGTCGTCGCCGAGCTCATCGCCAAGATTGAGGCCGACTTTGGCACCACGCCCGATATCCTGGTCAACAACGCTGGCGTCATCCAGCGTACCCCGATGCTCGACATGAGCGCCGAGGACTTCCGCCGCGTCGTCGATATTGACCTCAACGCACCGTTTATCGTGTCCAAGGCCTGCCTGCCCGGCATGATCGCCAAGGGCCACGGCAAGATCATCAACATCTGCTCGATGATGAGCGAGCTGGGCCGCGAGACCATCGCCGGCTATGCCGCCGCCAAGGGCGGACTCAAGATGCTCACCAAGAACATCTGCTCGGAGTTTGGCGAGGCCAATATCCAGTGCAACGGCATTGGGCCCGGCTACATCGCCACGCCGCAGACCGCGCCGCTGCGCGAGACGCAGCCCGACGGCAGCCGTCACCCGTTTGACCAGTTCATCATTGCCAAAACGCCGGCCGCCCGTTGGGGCACGACCGAGGACCTGAAGGGCCCCGCCGTGTTCCTGGCTTCCGACGCGTCGAACTTCGTCAACGGCCACATCCTCTACGTCGACGGCGGCATCCTCGCATACATTGGAAAGCAGCCGCAGTAAGACGTCTGGGCGAGGCGGCGGACGATAAGGTCTGCTGCTCGAACAGTCCTGACTCGCACGAAGAGCACATTAAGTGCTCTTCGGCTCGTGCGGAACTCGCGACAGACCTTATCGTCCGCCGCCCGCAGAGCGGCTTCTCTGTTGGAGATGCCATGCAACATAACGAACCATTAATTTAGAAAATAGTGGAAGGTTACCTATCATGAAAATCGCTCTGATCAATGAGAACTCTCAGAACTCCAAGAACCCTATGATTGAGGCTGCCCTTAAGAAGGTTGTCGAGCCCATGGGCCACACTGTCTTTAACTATGGCATGTATGCCGATGCCGACTCCAAGCCCCTCACCTACGTGCAGAACGGCATCCTTGCCGCCGTGCTGCTCAACTCCGGCGCTGCCGACTACGTCGTGACCGGCTGCGGCACCGGCGAGGGTGCCATGCTCGCCTGCAACTCCTTCCCCGGCGTGCTGTGTGGCCACGTTGCCGACCCGCTCGACGCCTACACCTTTGCCCAGGTCAACGATGGCAACGCCGTCGCCATGCCCTTCGCCCTCAAGAACGGCTGGGGCCAGGAGCTCAACCTTGAGTACACCTTTGAGAAGCTCTTTGGCTTTGGTTCGGGCAACGGCTATCCTGCCGAGCGTGTTGAGCCCGAGCAGCGCAACAAGAAGATCCTCGACGGCGTCCGCGCTGTGACTATGCGTCCGCTCGTCGACGTTCTGGGCGAGATCGATCAGGACCTGGTGAAGGGCGCACTTGCCGGCGAACACTTCCAGGAGTACTTCTTTGCCAACGCAACCGACGAGGCCATCATCGCCAAGGTCAAGGAGATCCTGGGCCTCTAATCGCACGACTCATTGCAGCTAACGCAAGCGGCGGTCGTCCCATGTACGGGATGACCGCCGCTTTTTGCTATCTACCGACTGACGCCGCGGGGATAGGCCTCACATGCACCAAGGGGTTGACTAGAGCTCGCAAGCAACCTTGTAGCCATCGCCGATGGCGTCGCGGATGTTGCCGCACTTGTTGGCATCGCCCAACACGTGGGTGGTAACGCCGGCTGCAGCAAGGTCGTCGGCCAACTTGGTATTGGGACGATAGCCCATGGCAAGTACCAGCGTATCGGCATCGGCGATGGTGTGGATCTCGCCGTCCTTTTCGTAGCTGATGGCATCCTCGGTAATCTCGGTCACCTTGGCCTCGGTCAGCACGTGAACGCCCTTGGAGAGCATGCGCGTGATGAGCACCGCGCGACCGGCGCCGCCCTCGTTGGCGGCGAGCGTCTTGGTCATCTCGATGACGGTGACGTCGCGATTGGCCGGCGACAGATCGTTGACCAACGGGGCCAGGTAGTCGGCCGTCTCGCAGCCAACGGTGCCGCCGCCCACGATGACGATCTTCTTGCCCGGGAAAGCCTTGCCGCCCAACAGGTCGTCAGCCGTCATGACCTGCTTAAATCCCTGCATGAAGGCCGGGGCGATGGGCTCGGCGCCATAGGCCAGGACGACCTCGTAGCCGGCGTAGTCACGCTGAATGTCCTCGGCAGTAAGCTCGGTGCCAAATACGCACTTCACGCCGACCTCGGCCAGGCGACGGTACTGATACTTGATCACGCGGGTGAGTTCCTGCTTTGCCGGCGGAACGGCCGCGATGCGCATCTCGCCACCCGGCTCGTCCTGCTTATCCACGAGCACTACGTTGTGGCCGCGCTTGGCAGCAATGTAGGCTGCCTCCATGCCCGCAGGACCAGCGCCCACAACCAGCACGTTCTTAGCCTCGGCGGCAGGCTCGTAGCCGGCCTCGTCGCGCTCAACATCGGGATTGACGGTGCAGGAGATGCGCTTGCCAAACATAATGCCGTTCAGGCAGCGCAGGCAGCCAATGCAGGGGCGGATGTCGTCGGCGTTGCCGGCAGCGGCCTTATTGCAGAACTCGGCATCGCACAGATTGGCGCGGCCCATCATGCAGATGTCGGCAGCGCCGTCCTCGATCAGCTCCTCGGCGATCCAGGCCTCGTTGATACGTCCGACGGTGGCGACGGGAATGTTGACGTGCTTCTTGATCTCGCGCGAGCAGGCGGCGTGCGAGGCCTGCTGGGTACCGGCGGCAGGAATCGCGGAACCGCGCTTGATGGTGGTGCCGCCCGACACATGAATCATGTCGACGCCGGCCTTCTCCAGGCGACGCGAGACGTAGATCATGTCGTTGAGGGTCAGACCGCCATCGGTGTACTCATCGCCCGAGATGCGGACGTCGATGATAAAGTCCTTGCCGCAGCGCTCGCGAATCTCGGCGATGACCTCGAGCAAAAAGCGCATGCGGGCGTCGAGCGAGCCGCCGTACTCATCGGTACGCTTGTTATAGAGCGGGGTCAAGAAACCGCCGAGCATGCCGTGGGCGTGCGCCGCATGGACCTCGACGCCATCGACACCGGCCTTCTGCATACGCACGGCAGCGTCGCCAAACTGAAGCGTGAGCTCGTGAATCTCGTCGACCGTGATAGGACGCGGTGCCTCACGGGCATAGGACGGTCCCACGAAGGACGGAGCGATCAGGCGCGGCGTGCCCGGAATGTTAAAGGCCATGTAGGCGGGGTGAAAGAGCTGCGGCATGATCTTGCAGCCGTACTCGTGGACGGCCGCGGCGAGCTTTTCCCAGCCGGGGATAAACGTGTCGTCGTAGCAGCACATGTCGCCCGGCAGATAGGTATAGGTGGGCTCGACCGTCACGACCTCGGTAATGATGAGGCCCACGCCGCCCTTGGCGCGGGCACGGTAATGATCGACCAAGTCATCGGTCACATAGCCATGATCGGCCAGGTTGGTAGATACCGGCGGCATAAAGACGCGGTTCTTGACCTCGGTCGTACCGACCTTGATCGGGCTAAAGAGCATCGGATAGGCGGAAGACTCCATACAGGGTTCCTTTCGTTTGAGCCGCTCGGCGGCAGTTGCTAACACACCTATCGTATCAGCAACCGCCGCGTCCGTACCCGCTCGCACTCCCCACCTTCAATCCCGACCCTCACAAAAAAGTTGCGGTGAAATACGGGGCAGCCGAGACTTTTGACAGCCAAGACAGTCCGTATTTCACCGCAAGTGATGGGCGGGGTGGAATTGAGAGCTCAGATAGCCAGTCATGCCCTCATCCGCCACTCCCTCACCTACAGCGCGCCGTCCAGCATAAGGTTCACCTTGAGCACGTTGACCGTGGGCTCGCCGAACACGCCGAGGAAACGGCCCTTGGTGCACGCGGCGATGATGTCGCGCACCTCGTCCTCACTTTTGCCCGTGGCCTTGGCAAGGCGCGGGACCTGATACTCGGCGGCATCCGGAGAGATCTCCGGGTCGAGGCCGGACCCCGAGCACGTCACCAGGTCGACGGGCACAGCGTCCATATCGGCATCGGGGTTGGCGGCGCGGATCTTCTTCACGCGCGCATCTATCAGCTGCCGATACTCCTCACTCGCCGGGGACAGGTTGGACGGGGCACCATACGCCATGAGCTCGCCGTCTTCGCCTTCGACAATTGACACGTTCTGGATACGACCCCACATGTGGGCTTCGTCATCGAAGTTCTGGCCGATGAGCTCGGAACCCACAACCTTGCCGTCGACCGTAATAAGCGATCCGTTCGCCTGGTACGGAAACGCAAGCTGCGCGACGCCGGTCACCACGAGCGTGTATCCCAGGCCGCAGACGATGGTAAACAGCGCGAACACGCCAAGTGCGCGCGATGCGATACCTTTGAACATACATACCTCCGTCTACATCATGCCAATGCCGAACAAGGCCAGCAGCATGTCGATAATCTTGATGAATACGAACGGCGCCACGATACCGCCCAAACCCCACACCAGCAGGTTGTGGGTCAGCAGCTGGCCGGACGAAAGCTCGCGGTACTTCACGCCTTTCAGGGCGGCAGGAATCAGCGCGACGATGACCAGCGCGTTGTAGATAATGGCGGACAGCACGGCAGTCAACGGGCTGGTGAGCCCCAGGATGTTGAGGGCGTCCAACCCGGGGTAGATCGGCGAGAATAGCGCCGGGATAATGGCGAAATACTTGGCGACGTCGTTGGCGACCGAGAAGGTCGTGAGCGAGCCGCGGGTCATGAGCAGTTGCTTGCCGATACGCACGATATCGATGAGCTTGGTGGGGCTGGAGTCGAGGTCGACCATGTTGCCGGCCTCCTTGGCAGCCTGGGTTCCCGTGTTCATGGCCACGGCGACATCCGCCTGCGCCAGCGCCGGCGCGTCGTTGGTGCCGTCGCCGGTCATCGCGACCAGATGGCCCTCATGCTGGAACGCGCGGATCTTCTCGAGCTTGCCCTCGGGGGTGGCCTCGGCCAGGAAGTCGTCCACGCCCGCCTCGGCTGCGATGGCGGCGGCCGTCAGCGGATTATCACCCGTCACCATAATGGTCTTGATACCCATGCGGCGCAGGTCGGCGAACTTCTCCTTCACGCCGGACTTGATGATGTCCTTAAGGTAGACGACGCCCAGCACACGTCGGTCCTTTGCCACGACCAACGGGGTGCCGCCCACCTTCGCAATGCGTTCGACGGCCTCGTCGCACTCCTTCGAAAACACTCCTCCGGCAGCCTCCACATAAGCGCGAACGGAATCGGCCGCACCCTTGCGAATCTCGCTGTCGGCGTAGTTCACACCGGACATGCGGGTCGCCGCGGTGAAGGGGATGAACTCCATGCCCTTATCCTCGAGTGTGCGGCCGCGCAGCCCAAACTGCTCCTTGGCGAGCACGACGATGGAGCGGCCCTCGGGGGTCTCATCCGCCAGAGAGGACAGCTGCGCGGCATCGGCGAGTTCTGCCGGATCGACACCGTCGACCGGAATGAACTCAGCGGCCTGGCGGTTGCCCAAGGTGATGGTACCGGTCTTATCGAGCATGAGGATGTCGACGTCGCCGGCGGCCTCGATGGCGCGGCCGGACATGGCCAGCACGTTGGCCTCGTTCAGTCGGCTCATGCCGGCGATGCCAATGGCGGACAGCAGCGCACCAATGGTGGTGGGCGCCAGACAGACGAGCAAGGCAACGAGCGTGGTCACAGCGGTGGGATTCGCCATACCGTTGAGCCCTGCAGAGAAACTCGAGTAGCAATACAGTGCGATCGTCACGAGGATGAAGATGACGGACAGAGCAACCAGAAAGATCTCGAGCGCGACCTCGTTGGGGGTCTTCTTACGCGCGGCACCCTCGACCATCGCGATCATCTTGTCCAGGAAGCTCTGGCCGGGCTCACTGGAGATCTTGACGATGATCCAGTCGGACAGCACCGTGGTACCGCCGGTAACGGCAGAGCGGTCGCCGCCGGCCTCGCGGACCACGGGGGCGGACTCGCCGGTGATGGCGGACTCGTCAACGGAGGCAGCGCCCTCGATGACATCGCCGTCTCCCGGAATCTGCTCGCCGGCGCGTACGATCACCAGGTCGCCGCGCGTGAGATCGGTGCCGGGAACGACGGTGAAGTGCTCCTTGTCCTCAACGGACTCGATGCGATGGGCCTCGACATCCTTCTTGGCCGCACGCAGGGAATCGGCCTGGGCCTTACCGCGGCCCTCGGCAAGCGCCTCGGCGAAGTTCGAGAACAGGTCGGTGAGCCACAGGATGACCGCGATGGCGACCACATAGTAAGTGGGCACACCCACATCCTGCACACCGAAGATGGAAGCGACGGCCAGAATGGAGGTCATGGCGGCCGACAGCCACACCAGGAACATGACCGGGTTTTGGACCTGGACACGGGGGTCAAGCTTGGCAAATGAATCGCGCACCGCGCGGCTCATCATGTCTTTTTGCATAGCCATAAATCTGCGACTCCTTTACGCAACCATCTGGAAGAATTCGGCAACGGGACCAAGCGCCAACGCCGGGAAGAAACTCAGGGCGCCAATCAGCAGAACGACGAATACCAGCAGGAACACGAACATGGCATTGGTGGTTGAAAGCGTGCCGGCGCTCTCGGCGACCTTGCCCTTCACGGCCAGCGAGCCCGCGATGGCGAGCGTGCCCACAATCGGCAGGAACCGCGCGAACAGCATCTCGATACCCAGCAGCACGTTGATCCACGGGATGTTGCAGTTCATACCGGCGAATGAGGAGCCGTTGTTGCCGCCAGCCGAAGTAAGGGTGTACAGGACCTCGGAGAAGCCATGCGCCCCGCCGTTGTTGAGTTGGTCGTCAAGACCGGGCACCATGCAGGCGATAGTGGAGCTCACCAGAATGGCGAACGGGGTGGCGAGACACAGAACCACCGCCCAGCGCATCTCGGTCGGCTCGATCTTCTTGCCCAGGAACTCGGGCGTGCGGCCGACCATAAGGCCGGCGATAAATACCGTGAGGATGGCGAAGCCGATCATGCCGTACAGGCCGCAGCCCACGCCGCCGAACACCACCTCGCCCAGCGCTATCTGGAGCATCTGGACAAACCCGCCGAGCGGGGTGTAGGAGTCGTGCATGGAGTTGACCGAGCCGTTGGAAGCAGCCGTCGTGAAAGCGGACCAGGTAGAAGAGGAGGCGATGCCAAAGCGGCTCTCCTTGCCCTCCATGTTGCCGCCCGCCTGGCCATCGGTCATCTCGATGTTGACCGCGCCGCCATCTGCCAGCTGCGGCGTACCCATATGCTCGTTAACGGCGATGATGCCGGTAAAGACCACGAGCAGGATAAACATCGCCGCGAAGATGGCCTTGCCCTGCCTGGCATTCTTGACACCGATGCCGAAGGTGAAGCAGCAGGCGACCGGAATCAGCAGCAAGCTGGTCATCTCGATGATGTTGGTGAAGGCATTGGGGTTCTCATACGGATGCGCAGAGTTCGCGCCAAAGAAGCCGCCGCCGTTGGTGCCGGATTGTTTGATGGCAACCTGGCTGGCCGCAGGACCCTGGGGCAAAAACTGCTCGGTGACCACGCGGGCGCCCTCGACGACCTTGCCGTCGACCTTGACCGTGTCGCCCTCGATCTGGGCGCCGTCGATGACGCTCCAACCGCCGTCTGCATTAGGCTGGACAGCAACGGGCTCTACGAGCTCAGCCTTCTGAGCCGGCTGAAAATTGGAGATAACGCCACCGGCAGCCAGGCAGATGCCGAACACGAGGTTCAGCGGGATGAGCACATACAGGACGGTGCGGGTGAGGTCGACCCAGAAGGAACCCAGACCCTGCTCCTTGACCTGACGGAAACCGCGGATGAGCGCGAACATGACCGCAATACCGGTGCCGGCGGACAAGAAGTTTTGCACGGTGAGGCCCATGAACTGCACAAAGTAGGACAGGGTGGTCTCACCGGAATAGGATTGCCAGTTGGTGTTGGTTATGAAGGAAGCAGCCGTATTGAACGACAGGTCCCATGACACACCCGGCAGGTGCTGGGGATTGCCTGGCAAGAAAGACTGAAGCACCTGGAGTGCCACAAGACCCACGAGGCCGATCCCCGAAAAGACCAGCACGCTCGCCAGATAGCGCCTACACCCCATCTGCTCTGCCGCGTCGATGCGAAGCAGACGATAGACGCCACGCTCCACAGGAGCAAACACAGGCGACAGGAACGTATGCTCACCATCCATGATATGGGCCATGAACCGACCGAGCGGAACGGCCAAGACGACGAGCACGGCAAAGTACAAGATGTACTGAATCGCAGCATCCATAGTTTACGAATCACTCCTCATCAGAATGTAGATGTAATAGATAAAGAGTCCAATGCAGACGACTCCGATGATGGGACTGAGGATGTCCATTTACCGCCCCTTTCACGCGCGGTCCGATGTCTCGGACGCCTGCTCTCGCAAGCGTCTGGGGACAGTAAACGCTTCTAGGGATTAAAGAGGCGTGAGGGCCGGGGCCCACGTCCTTAAGATGCCGTAAAAATGCAGGTAGAAAGCACTATTGCGGCTGCAGTGCGCCTATACTCGACCTCGCGAGCATACAGTGGCGTCTTCACCGCGTATGCACGCATGGACAACGCTTCAGAAAGGCTACGCTATGCAGCGCGACGCATCGGACACTCGCGTCAATCCAGACCTCATCCTCAAGGCAATTGAGAAAGACGAGGTCGCCGATGACGCTCGAACCAGCCGGGGACACCTCAAGATTTTCTTTGGCTACGCTGCCGGCGCAGGCAAAACCTATGCGATGCTTCAAGCCGCCCACGCCGCCAAGCGGCGAGGTGTCGACGTCGTCGCGGGGTACATCGAGCCGCACGAACGTCCGGCAACCGCCCATCTTGCACAAGGGCTTGAGAACGTGCCCTGTAAACTCATCGAGCACAACGGCATTGCGCTCAGCGAGTTCGATCTAGATGCGGCTATCGAACGCGCCCCTCAGCTCATCCTTGTCGACGAGCTCGCCCATACGAATGCGCCGGGGTCTCGCCACGACAAACGCTATCAAGACGTCGAGGAACTTCTACATGCGGGCATCGACGTCTATACGACCGTGAACGTTCAGCATATCGAGAGCCTAAACGACATGGTTGCATCCATCACCGGCGTTGTCGTGAGCGAACGAATCCCCGACCGTATCTTCGATGATGCCGACCAGGTCGAGCTCGTCGACATAGAGCCCGAAGACCTACTTGAGCGCCTTCGCGCCGGCCTCGTCTACCGTCCCGCACAAGCCGACCGAGCGCAACAGCATTTTTTTACCGTCGAGAACCTCACCGCACTCCGAGAAATCGCGCTGCGCCGCTGCGCCGATCGCACCGGTCACCTCACAGACGCCGCACGCGTGCTGGGAAACCGTGACTACTACACCAGGGAGCGTATCTTAGTCTGTGTCTCCCCGGCGCCGACCAATCCCCGCATCGTCCGTGCCGCCGCACGCATGGCGAAAGCGTTTCGCAGCGAGCTCGTCGCCCTGTTCGTAGAGAGCCCGCGCACGCAAGCCATGAGCGATGATGAGCGCACCAAGCTTGCAGCCAATATCGCCCTAGCCGAGCAGCTCGGAGCACATATGGAAACCGTCTATGGCGACGACATCGCGTTTCAGATCTCCGAGTTCGCGCGCCTGTCGGGTATTTCGAAGATCGTCATGGGGCGCACGGGCGAGCGCAGCAGCGTCCGTCAGGCCCTCTTCGGCCGCAAATCTCTCGTAGAACAGCTCATAACATTCGCCCCGAACCTCGACATTTACATCATTCCAGACCAGTCGACTCCGCCCTCCCGGTCCAAAGGACGCCGCCGTGCACTCGCCCTGCAGCCGCCCAGCAGCCGAAACGTGCTTCGCACGCTGGCCCTCTCTCTTGTCGCCACGGCGATCGGCACGGCTTTCCGCCATCTGGGATTTGCCGATTCCAGCATCATATCCCTCTATATCCTCACGGCCCTGCTGACCGCCGTCACCACGACGGGGCGTATCTGCACGATCGTATCGAGCGTGCTCTCTGTAGTGCTTTACAACTTCTGCTTCGTCACGCCTCTGTTTTCGCTCGCCAGCTACGACCGAAGCTATCTGGTCACGTTCGGCATCATGTTCGCTACCGCTATGGTCGCCGGCGAGTTAACTGCGCGCATCGCCGACAACGCCCGTACCTCCGCCGAGAACGCATTCAAAACGCGCGTACTCCTCGAAACGAACCAGCTCTTGCAGCAAGCCCATAGCGCGGAGGAGTGCGCCCGCGTCGCCATGAACCAACTCATCAAACTGCTAAAACTCGACGTGGTCTTCTACACCGCCGAACACGGCACGCTCGGCAAGGCGCTCTATGAGTCCGCTGACACCGAAAACCGATCCGCGTCGCTGCTCACCGACTACGAGCGCGCCGTTGCAACCTGGACCTACACCAACAACAAGCGCGCGGGCGCAAGCACGCGGACCCTGCCTGAGGCGCGCTGTCTCTACCTCGCGGTTCGCACCGGCGACAAGGTATTCGGTGTCATCGGCATCGCCCTGGAGAGGCGCGAGATCGAAGCCTTCGAGCATTCGATCGTCCTATCTATCGTAGGTGAATGCGCCTTGGCGCTCGAAAGCGACCGGGCGGCGCAAGAGCGCGAAGAGGCTGCGGTCTTAGCGAAAAACGAGCAGCTGCGCGCCAACCTTTTGCGCTCCATCGGCCACGATTTGAGGACGCCCCTCACGGCTATATCCGGATCTGCGGCAATCCTTCGGAAGAGAGACGAGAAGCTCAGCCTCGAACAACGCTGCGATCTTGCCGATGCCATCTACGACGATTCCCTCTGGCTTATCGATACCGTGGAGAACCTCCTCGCCATCACACGCGTCGAGGACGGCACCATTCGCCTCAACTTAACATCCGAGCTCATCGACGAGGTCATCGAGGCCGCCCTCAGCCATGTCGCCCAAGCATCGCATGGACGTACCGTCACCATCGACCACACTGACGACATCCTGCTGGTACGCATCGACGCCCATCTCATCATGCAGGTGCTTACGAATCTCATCATGAACGCCTTCAAATACACGCCCGAGGACTCGACTGTCACCATCAGCGCATGTCGCGAGGGTGCGTTCATCGTGGTGGACGTCGCAGACGATGGGCCGGGTGTGGCAGACTGCGACAAACCTCATATCTTTGAGCGCTTCTTCACCTCAAGCAATACGCGGCCCGTGGATTCGCGTCGAAGCATCGGCCTTGGGCTGTCGCTCTGCCGCTCCATCGTGGAGGCGCATGGCGGCGTCATCGAAGTTCGCGACAACCACCCCCATGGGGCCGTCTTCCGTTTTACCCTGCCCGCCGAGGAGATCGAGATTCATGAATAATGCCGCTAAGCCACGTATCCTCCTGGTCGAAGATGACCTGACCGTTCAAAACCTCGTTTCGACCGCGCTTGACCTCCACGGCTATGTCGTGAGCAAGGTTTGCAACGGCCAGGCCGCCATCATGGATGCGGTGTCGCACGGCCCCAGCCTCATCATGCTCGACCTCGGCCTTCCCGACATTGACGGTATCGAGGTCATCACGAAGATCCGAAGCTGGTCGGCAGTCCCCATTATCGTCATTTCGGCGCGCACCGAAGATTCCGACAAGATTGCAGCACTTGACGCAGGGGCAGACGACTACCTCACCAAGCCCTTTTCTGTGGATGAGTTGCTCGCGCGCGTCCGTGCGAATTTGAGGCGCTCCTCGATGGCGTCGAGCGAGTCGACAGAAGCGAGCACGTTCGACAACGGTCCGCTGCATATCGACTACGCCGCGGGATACGCGACGAAGGACGGACACGAGCTCTCGCTCACCCCAACCGAGTACAAATTACTCGTCCTTTTGGCGAAAAACGTCGACAAGGTGCTCACCCACACCTTCATCACCCGCGAGATATGGGGCACGAGCTGGGACAGCGATCTGGCGAGCCTGCGCGTGTTCATGCGCACCCTGCGCAAGAAGATCGAGGCAGACCCCTCTCACCCCAAGATGATTCAGACGCACATGGGTGTCGGGTACCGCATGCAGCGTCTCTAGCCCACCTCACAAAAAAAGTTGCGGTGGAATACGGAGTAGATAAGGCTTTTGACAGCCAAAACAGTCCGTATTTCACCGCAACTGATGGATGGGATGGGCTAGAGACCCAGGTAGCTAGTCATGCCTTCGACGGCGAGCTTGGCGCCTGCCACGGCATGAACCACGGTGAGCGGGCCGTTAACCACATCGCCGGCGGCAAAGACGCCGGGCACGGTGGTCATGCCGTTCTCGTCGACCGAAAGCAGGCCGCGATGGTCGGTCTCCAGGCCACCCGTCGTAAGCACAAGCTTGTCCTTGGGCACCTGCGAAGCCGCAATCACAACTGTGTCGGCAGACGCATGGTCGAGCTCTTCCTCGTAGCCCACCACATTGTTGTCCTCGTCAAAGATAGCCGTCTCGAACACCGGACCGTTATCGTCGATGGCGCAGATCGCCTTGCCGCACACAATCTCGGCACCGTCAAGCTCGGTCAGCTCCACCTCATCATCGATGGCAGAGATATGGCGCGATCGAGCATACACGGTGACCTTACGAGCACCCGAGCGCAGCGCCGTGCGGGCCACATCCATGGCCACGTTACCGGCACCGATGACCGCCACATTCTGTCCGATCGCCACGCTCGAGGGATCGACCAAGTAATCGATACCAAACAGCACGTTGCCGCGCGACTCGCCGGGAATACCCAACTTGCGAGCTCGCCAGGTACCGGTACCGACAAAGACCGCATCGTAGCCGTCGCGCAGCAGGTCGTCGATATGCAGCGCGCCACCGATGGTGGTCGAGGGGCGCACGCGCACGCCAAGCGAGCACATCACGTGACGGTACTTTTGTACGAGCGCACGGGGCAGGCGGAACTCGGGGATACCGTATTCCAGCACACCGCCGATCTCGGGGCGCTGTTCAAATACCGTGACGGCACAGCCCAGCTGGGCCATCTTAATGGCCACGGTAATACCGGCGGGACCGGAACCGACCACAGCAACCTGTTTGCCACACGACGGCGCGGGCGTCCACTCCTTACGATCCAAATACGCTGTCGAGATATAGTGCTCGATGCTCGAAAAATGCACGGGTGTGCCCTTGCGGCCCTGGATGCAAGCACCCTCGCACTGGCCCGAATGGTTGCACACCACGGAGCAGACCGCGCTCATGGGATTGTTCTGGAACAGCAGCTCGCCCGCCTCTTCTAGACGACGCTGTTTGAACAGGTCGATGACCTGCGGAATAGGCGTCTGAACCGGGCAGCCCTTAATCTGACAGAACGCCCTTTTACAACCTAGGCAACGATTCGCCTCTTCGACAATGTGGATAGCCACGCAACTCCCCTTTTTAATGCAATCCAATGGGGGCGACGATAAAGACCCTTCACCGCCGCCCCCATACAGGTAATCTCAATCTGCCGACACGGCAAAAGCCAATGCTATAACTCGCGATGCGAAGCCCCGCAGCGAGCGGACATGTGCTCGAGTGTCGCCAGGCAGTCAGCCGCCGTCGCCGGCACACTGTTCTCGACCACGCAAGGAATCCCAGGGCAGGCGGCAGCCGCCCAGGCCACCACGGGCTCAAAGTCATAGCGCCCCGTCTCGCCCACGCCATGACATACCAGGCGTGAACCCGCACCGTCGCACCAACCGGCTTCGTCCTCGTTGTCGACGACCTCAAAATCCTTGGCGTGCAGCACGCGGATCTTGCTGCCGCATAAGTAGAGCATGCGCGCGGTGATTTCCTGCGCATCGTCAACGACGCTGGGGTGCAGCAGCGACACCGGGTCGTAAATCACTCCGAGCGCCGAGCTCGGCACGCGCTCGAGCACCTCGCGGCAACGCTGGGGCGTGTTAACCGTCTCGTTCCAGCCGGGCTCGATCAAAATCTGACCGCCCATAGCCTCAGCGCGCTCGCAGACATACGTAAGCCCGTCCATAAAAGCCTCGAGTGCCTCATCGGTCATACGGTCGTCAGCAACGCGGTTCCGCGCATTGGGGCGACCGGTCTCGGTGCCAACCGGGCATCCGCCGAGCATCTGGGCAAAATTCAAGCACGCCTCGTACTCGGCAATGTTATCCATGAGCTGTTGTCGATCGGGCGTCGCCAGATTCTTGTAGCAGCCGAGCACGGCAATCGAAATGCCCGCCTCGTCGAGCACCGCACGCAAATGGTTGGCAAGCTCGCTGGTCAGGCCGACTCGATCAATCCCCATCGATGCGTAGAGTACCTTGCTCGGCAGCTGAATGCACGAAAAGCCCAGCTCTCCTGCCATGCAAATGCGTTCCTCTACGGTCCCCTGCGGAAGGTCGTGTAAACGTACGCCCGGAGTAATGGCCTCCATGCTATTCACACCCCTTACGGGCATTGATGCCCGGAGTGTATCCGCCAAACGGGTCCTCGATGGAGCACACGCCCGAGGGAGCAAGCGGGTCGTGCCTGCCGGCCAGTTTGTCGTGATGCATGGTCTCGATATAGGCAAGCACCAGCGGCGCCACGCCCTTCGCATCGTTTTTGACGATAGGCTCGCTCATGTAGTAACCAAACGTGCCCTCGCGGTGCGCGGTGTTTCCCAAGCCCGCAACCAGGCAGATGTTGTCGAGCGCCAGCTGGCCATCGTGCTCGGAAAGGCAGGTCTCGCAGATGCCGTCGAAGGCGCGGCGGCCGTACTGGTAGTAGCGCTCACCCAACACGCCCAGACGCACGCCCTTCATGATGGCGTTGGCAAAGATCGCGCTGCCCGACTCCTCCAGGTAGTTGGGGGCGATATTGGGCAGGTTGATGACCTGATGCCACATGCCGGTCTTCTCGTCCTGATACGGCAGCATGGCGTCAATCAGGTCGTGGAACATCTTGCGGATCTCGTCCTTCTCGGCCGACATCGAAGGCGGCATAAGCTCCCACGTGTCGATGAGCGCCATGGCAAACCAGCCCTCGGCGCGCAGCCAGAAGTTAGCCGAAAGGCCGGTGACCGGGTCGCACCAGAACTGCTTGCGGCTCGCGTCGTAAGCGTGATAGTACAGACCATTGAGGGGGTTGCGCATCAGGTCGTGCACGACCTGGAACATATGGAAGCTATCTGAGCAGGCACGACGGTTGTGGAAACTCAGCTCGTACTGCATGTAGAACGGCTGTGCCATATACATGCCGTCGAGCCAGATCTGGTTGGGGTAGACGGCCTTGTGCCAAAACACGCCCTCTTTGGTGCGCGGCTGGGTTTCGAGCTGACGATAGATGGTATCCATGGCCGCACGATACTTGGGCTTGCCCACCAGGTCATAGAGCTTGTAGAGGGTCTTGCCCGCATTAACGTTATCGAGGTTGTACTCCTCGGGGTTGTAATGTTTGATGGTACCGTCGTCCTGGACAAAGAAATCGATGTAGTCGTCGGCGAACGTCAGGTAGCGCTGCTCACCCGTGATCTCGTACAGCTCGATGAGCGCCTTGATCATGCAGCCGTCGATATAGTTCCAGGTGTTCTCCTTACCGGCACGGAGCTTTTCGATGTTCCAGGCCGGCGCCTGCGGCGTAGAGGTTTCGATCAACTGCTCGATATAACGGTCCAGGATTTGATTGCAACCCATTGCTGTCCCCTCTGACGTTAATGATAGGTGAACGTTAACCCTAGTGTAACGCGAACGGGGAATATAGGGTGAACGTTAACCCTATATTCCCCGCGAACGGCAGACTTTTAACGGCAAACGGCGGCTAAGCCCGCGGCGATGCGATGCGCCAGGCGCTCATAGCCAGCCGGGCTGTAATGCAGGCCGTCCGGCATATAGAGTTCGCGGTGCTCCGGCAAAAACGGGCTGATGCCGCTTTG
>CABTWP010000038.1 GCA_902488525.1 uncultured Collinsella sp. | reverse complement strand
GGTCTCTTCTGGAACTAGAGTATATCGTTTGCCGGCGTCGGCGATCATCGCGTGCGTGCGTGGCCCACATCCGCGCCTGGATGGGCACAAGGGTGCTTAAGGCCGACTTAATCACCCACGCTTGTTGTGTGTGGCGTGCGTCGCCTCGGGCATAATGGAGCGCGAGAGGAGCACGCATGAACGAGCGCATTTTGGTAGTTGATGACGAAAAGGCCATCGCCGACTTGGTTGGTATCTACCTTACAAAAGAGGGCTTTGATGTCCAGATTGCCTATAGCGGGGCCGATGCTGCCAAGGCGATTTTGGAGCAGGAGTTCGATCTGGCGCTGCTGGATGTCATGCTGCCCGATATCGATGGGTTTGAGCTGCTGCGTACGATCCGTTCCAGCCATACCTATCCTGTGATCATGCTGACGGCGCGCGATGCCCAGCAAGACAAGATCGAGGGCCTTTCGCTTGGCGCGGACGATTACGTGGTTAAGCCGTTCCGTCCGCTGGAGCTCATCGCGCGCGTGCACGCTCAGCTTCGCCGCTACACCAGCTACGGTAGCCGTGCACAGGCGGCCGAGTCGCCGATCATTCAGCTCGACGGCCTCGAGATCAACCGCGACGCTCGTTCCGTGACGGTGGACGGTGCGCCGGTACGCCTCACACCCACCGAGTATTCAATCTTGCTGTATCTGGTCGAGCATCGCGGCAGCGTGGTGGCCGTGGAGGACCTGTTCCGCGCGGTGTGGAACGAGGACTTTATGCCCGGCTCCAACAATACGGTGATGGTGCATATTCGCCACTTGCGCGAAAAGATCGGCGACGACGCACAAAAGCCACGCTTTATCAAAAACGTCTGGGGCGTCGGCTACATAATCGAATAACGCTTTTCGCTTGTGAGGATCTTGATATGACAAAAGACGATAGACAAGCGTTCGAGGTGCCCGATCGACTCTTTGAATACGTGAGGTCGGTCGTCGACAATCGCGCGCTTGCAACGGTGCTGCTCTTTTTGTTGAGCCTGCTGCTGATTGGCATCGACAACATCGTCGGAATCTTGGCGGTGCTGCTTGTCGGCTTTTTGCTGATCGATCGATTTGAGATCGTGCGCCGCTGCATGGTGATTGGCGGCGCCGCGTGGGCCATGACGTTGGCGATTGGCGCCATGGCGCTCGGCGGCATCGAAGGGCCGGTGCTGTTCGATGCCGGCTTTGTATTCAACATGCTTGGCTTTGTGCTGGCGCTTGCCGCGTGCATGCTGTTCTTGTGCGGCCGCGCCCTGTACTACCAGGGCTACGAACAGGGCGAGCAGCATGCCGATTGTGTGCTGGCCGCTCGTATTCAAGATCGCCTGATCGATCACCCCGACACCTGGGACAACATCGACGGCGACTTCTTGGAGGTCGAGGGCGCCCTTAACCGCGTGCGTGACCGTGAGCGCAAGGTGCAGCAAGCTCTGCGTGACGAGTCGCATCGCAAGGACGATCTGGTCACGTACTTGGCACATGACCTACGCACCCCGCTTGCCAGTGTGGTGGGCTATCTTTCGCTGCTGCAAGAGGCTCCTGAGCTGCCGGTTGAGCAACGTGCGCACTTTACGGGCGTGGCGCTCGACAAGGCGCACCGGCTCGATGCGCTCATCGAAGAGTTCTTCGATATCACGCGCTTTGACTTCCACGATATCGTGCTCACGCGCGGCTATGTTGATCTGGGGTTGCTGCTGGCTCAGGTGGCTGACGAGTTCTATCCCATCCTCAACGAGCAGCATAAGGAAGCCCAAGTTGATATTCGCGAGGACCTGACGGTGCTCGTGGATGGCGACAAGATGGCCCGCGTGTTCAACAACATCATGAAAAACGCCGTCGCCTATAGCTATGAGGGCTCGACTATCACGATTGAGGCCGGGCGCCAAGACGATGGCGGCGTGCGCGTGCGCTTTATCAATCAGGGCGATCCTATCCCTGCGGCTAAGCTCAAGGTGATCTTTGAGAAGTTCTATCGCCTGGATGCGGCGCGTGCGACCAATCGCGGTGGTGCCGGTCTGGGCCTTGCTATTGCCAAGGAGATCATCGCGGCACACGGCGGTACCGTTGCATGTGAATCGACGCCCGAACACACGATATTCACCATCGAGCTGCCCGCCGCATAGCCAGCGTGCCCTTACAAACACTTGACAATGCGCTCACGTACATATGAGCCGCGATTTCTACTATCGATACTGCTGAATTGATATCGATGTGGAGGTATGCGGTATGACGGCTGCTGCGGCTGTGGAGCCCACGGAGCTTGAAGAACTCATGAAAGCGCAGGCCGAGGCCGCGCACGAGCGCGAGGTTGGGGATGCGACTCGCCCCACGGCAGAGGATCTTGCCGCCTCGCCGACGCGCATCGACGTCGAGGGCCTCGACCTGTTCTATGGCGACCACCATGCGCTCAAGGACGTGAATATCAAGATCCGCGACAAGCAGATCACCTCGTTCATCGGGCCTTCGGGCTGCGGAAAGTCCACGTTGCTGCGCTGCTTTAACCGCATGAACGACGGCATCAAGGACTGCCGAATCGAGGGCAAGATTGCGCTCGATGGTCAAGATATCCTGGGCGACTACGACATCTGCCGCCTTCGCCAGCGCGTGGGCATGGTGTTCCAGCGCCCCAACCCGTTTCCCATGAGCATCTACGACAACGTCGCCTATGGGCCGCGCGGTATGGGTGTGCGCGATCGCGTCGTGCTCGACGAGCTGGTCGAAGACTCCCTGCGACGCGCCGCCCTGTGGGACGAGGCCAAGGACAAGCTCAAAGAGTCGGGTCTGGGTCTTTCGGGCGGCCAGCAGCAGCGTCTGTGCATCGCCCGCGCACTTGCCGTGCAGCCCGACATTCTGCTGATGGACGAGCCGACCTCGGCACTCGACCCTGTGTCGACGCTGGTGGTGGAGCAGCTGGCCTGCGAGCTCAAAGAGACCTGCACGCTCGTGGTCGTTACGCACAATATGCAGCAGGCGGCGCGTATCTCCGATTCGGTCGCATTCTTTTTGCTGGGTGAGCTGGTGGAGCACGCGCCCACCGCGCAACTCTTCAAGAATCCGACCGATCCGCGCACGGCGGATTATTTGACGGGGCGTTTTGGCTGATACCATCTAGTAAAGGTACCTTTAGGGTTAAGATGCGGTCATGCCGGCCGCAAAGGGGTTCAACATGATCTATTACGTCGAGGACGATGACAACATCAGGGATTTGACGGTCTATGCGCTGCGCAAGCAGGGGATTGAGGCCGAAGGCTTTTCGTGCGACGGTGAGTTTAAGGCTGCCGTGGCGCGACGGGTACCCGATGCCGTCCTGCTCGACATCATGCTGCCCGATACCGATGGCTTGGCGATTATGCGTCGACTGCGTGCCGATCGCCTGACGGCGACGGTGCCCATCATGATGCTTACCGCCAAGGATACCGAGCTCGACAAGGTGATGGCGCTCGATGGCGGTGCCGACGATTACCTGACTAAGCCGTTTTCGCTCATGGAGCTCGCCAGCCGCTGCCGCGCACTGCTGCGTCGCGGCGGCATGGTCAAACAGGCAAGCGATGTGCTCAGCGTGGGCGACATTGTGCTCTCGCCCAGCCATCGTGAGGTGACTGTTGCCGGCGAGTCGCTTAAGCTCACCCTGCGCGAGTTCGACCTGCTCGAGTACCTCATGCGCAAGCCCGGCGTGGTCTTTACCCGCGAGTCGTTGCTGCAGAGCGTGTGGGGCTGGGACTTCGACGGCGGTTCGCGCACCGTTGACGTGCACGTGCAGACGCTTCGCCAAAAACTGGGCGAGCATGCCAGCGCCATCGAGACCGTGCGCGGCGTGGGCTACCGCTTGGCCGAGCCTTCTGCCGGTGATGGTGCCGAAGGTGACGACACCGCGGCCACCGCATCGGAGGAGTAACCCGTGGTCTTCGCCCCCCAGGGAAAACATACGCTGTCGCACCGC
Organism: uncultured Collinsella sp.; assembly: GCA_902488525.1. Classification (GTDB taxonomy): domain Bacteria; phylum Actinomycetota; class Coriobacteriia; order Coriobacteriales; family Coriobacteriaceae; genus Collinsella. Next base: position 15,254 of record CABTWP010000038.1, on the reverse strand, counting down.
GTTTTTGTGACGATCTTTGTCTGCGCCATGGCGGTTATCGTGGCGTTTACGGTGCTGGGTGCGTTCTTTGTGCAAAACACCTTGGCGGATGCCACGAGTGCCAACCTGGCACAGGAAACCGAGCTCATTGCTGCCGCCCTCGACGAACAGCAGGAGCCCATCCCGTTCTTGCGTAGTCTCGATCGCGAGGACTTGCGCATCACGCTGATTAACAAGGATGGATCGGTTGCCTACGACAACGAGGCGTCGCCTTCCACACTGCCCAACCATGGCGATCGCCCCGAGGTCATCGAGGCCTTTGAGAGTGGTTCGGGTTCCGCGGAGCGCGCAAGCTCTACGCTCGACGAGATTATGCTGTATCGCGCCGTCGCCCTTGATAACGGCCAGGTTGTCCGCTTGGCGCAGGCCCAGCCTGGCGTTGCGGCGATTTTGCTGTCGATGGTGGCGCCGATGCTGCTTATCGCAGCAGCGGGTGCGGTACTCTCGTTTTTTATGGCGCGCCGCGAGTCCCGTGCCATCATCGCGCCTTTGCAAGAGGTGGATTTGGACCACCCACGCCGTAGCTATGAGCACGCCTATGCCGAGATGGTCCCCATGCTTGAGCGTATCGAGTCGCAGCGCCAGGAACTCAAGCGCCAAATGGCGGTGCTGGCGGACAACGATCGTATGCGCCGCGAGTTCACGGCGAATATCACCCATGAGCTCAAGACGCCGCTTACGGCGATTTCGGGCTATGCCGAGCTCATCGCAAACGGCATGGTCGAGGGCGAGGACGACCTGCGCAACTTTGGCGGTCGCATCTATCGTGAGGCGGGCCGCTTGGCAGCGCTTGTCAACGACATCCTTACGCTGTCTAACTTGGACGAGGCCGAGCGTGCAACTGAGGGCGAGGCGGTGCCCATTGGGTCCACGGAGCCTATTGAGCTCTCGCGTGCCATCTACGCGGTTGAGCAGCGTCTTGAACAGGTCGCCCGTCAGGCGAATGTGACGATAAGTCATGAGACCAAGCCTGTGGTCATCGAGGGCGTGTCGCGCTTGATTGACGAGCTCATCTATAATCTGGCAAGTAACGCCATCCGCTACAATCGACCCGGCGGTACGGTTACGCTGCAGTGCGGCACCAACGACGAAGGCCATCCGTTCCTCGCGGTCGCCGACACGGGAATCGGTATCGCGCCTGAAGAACAGGGCAAGGTATTTAAGCGGTTCTATCGCGTGGACAAGAGTAGGTCCAAGGCACGCGGCGGAACCGGTCTGGGGCTTGCCATTGTCAAGCATGCGGCCCTGTATCATCACGCCACGCTCGATCTGTCGAGCGAGTTGGGTGTGGGAACCACCATTACGGTGACGTTTCCCATACAGCAGGACGAGCCATTCGCATAGCGATACAACATAGGTATTGATGTAGACGCCGCATTTGACTTTTGGGTGCGGCGTTGTTGTGCAATTTTACGATTGCTTCCGACATTTTTACAGGAGAGCCTGTTTCTTATGTATAGAGTTTGGTCTCGGTAAAAAGATGCGATAACATACGGACAGTTTTGTCAATCCGAACTGGGGAAATGAAAGGCAAGCTGCATGACCCTTCTCGAACTGTTCCAGCTGCTGAAGAAGCACCTCAAGCTGGTCATCACCCTTCCGGTGGTCTGCGCGATCGCCATGGGCATCGTGTCCTTCGCCGCGATGGACAACACCTATACCGCGACGACGAGCATGTACATTCTCGCCAAGACCGACGATAGCGGCCAGATGAGCTACAACGATCTCTCGGCGAGCCAGATGCTTTCCAACGATATCGCCACGCTGCTGGATAGCGATAGCGTTAAGAGCGGCGCCGCCAAGGAACTGGGCCTCACCGATCTGGATGACTACAAGGTGTCTGTTTCCTCCGAGACCACCACGCGTGTCATTACGCTTTCGGTTACCGGCACCGATGCCAAGGAGACGGCTGAGGTCGCAAAGGCCATAGCTAGCTCGGTGAGTACGGTCGCTCAGAACGTCGGCGCTGCCCAGAGCATCAACGTTATCGACGAGGCTAAGACCCCCGAAGCCCCCAGCGGCCCCAAGCGCACACTGTATATTGCCGTCGCGTTCCTCGCCGGTATCTTTATCGCAGTTGCCTATGTCGTTTTGGCAGACATGCTCAATACCCGCATCCGCGGTGCCGAAGAGGCAGAAGAGCTCCTGGGCATTCCCGTTGTTGGCCGAATTCCGGCTATGAAAGGTGGTAAATAGGCATGGCTAAGGCAAAGAACACCGATAAGCTCGTTGTACAGAATGCCGCCAAGACCCTTCTGGCCAACATCCGCTTTGCGAGCGTGGACGACCCCATTCGCACCATCACCGTTACGTCCTCGATTCCCAACGAGGGCAAGTCTACGGTTTCCATCAACCTTGCCCAGGCTATCGCCACCAGCGGCAAGAGCGTCCTGCTGGTCGAGGCCGATATGCGCCGCAGGTCCCTTTCCGATATGCTCGGCGTTCGTTCGCGCGGCGGACTCTATGCGGTCCTTTCCGAGCAGATTTCCATTGACCAGGCAATTGTTGAGACGGGTCAGAAGAACTTCTACTTCCTCGATGCCGAGCCGCACATTCCCAATCCTGCCGACATCATCGTCTCCCATCGCTTTTCCAAGTTGGTCAAGGCACTGTCCGCCAAGTTTCAGTACGTCATCTTTGATGCTCCTCCGGTCGGCACCTTCATCGATGCTGCCGAGATCGCAAGTCTGACCGACGGCACGTTGTTCGTGGTGCGCGAGGACTTTACCAAGCGCGAAGAGGCGCTCAACGCTATCGGCCAGCTTAAGAAGTCCGAGAAGGTCAAGCTCATCGGTACCGTCATGAACTACTGCGAGACCGAGACCAGCGAGTACTACTACTCCTACTACACCAAGGACGGTAAGAAGGTTAAGAAGGGCTCCGACGATCAGGGGACTTCCAAAAAGGGCATCTTCACCAACCGAGCAAACGTTTAGTTGATTAAGGCTGACCTATGCGTGACATTCATTGCCATATCTTGCCGGGTGTAGACGACGGCGCCGCCGATCTCGATGAGAGCTTGGCGATGCTCGAGGCTGCCAAGCGGGCCGGTGTAACCAGAATCGTTTGCACTCCTCACTGCCGTGATCCCTATTTTGATTACGACAAGATGTGGGATGCCTTTGAACTGCTGCGTGATAACGCTGACGGTTTTCCGCTCCAGATGGGCTTCGAGGTCAACCATCGAAAGCTCGTTGAGCTTGGTATCGATGCCGCGGAGCACTTGCATTTCGATGGGACCAACGAGTTTCTGCTCGAGCTTTCGACGCATGCCGATGCGTATGCGTTTAGAGAGTACGAGAACACGATTTACGATTTGCAGTGCCGTGGCTATCAGGTGATCATCGCTCATCCTGAGCGCTATCGTGCGGTTCAAAAGGATGTAAGCGTGGCGGAGCGTCTGGTCGATATGGGCTGCAAGCTGCAGGCTTCGGCGGACTTTATTGCCGGCGGTCGCTTTGGTCGCGAGAAAAAGCCGGCACAGCGCCTGTTCGATCAGAACCTGTACAGCTTCATCGCGAGCGATGCCCATAACGTGGGTCATTACGACTGCCTGGCGAAGGCTCGCGCGAAGTTTAGCGTGCGCGGAGCTCATTTTCGCTAATATCTGTCCCTAACGTTCGCATTGAATGAAAGGGCAGCCATGGATATTCAACTTAAGACGGGATGTTTTGATGACGCGGCGTTGGTGCGCCGCGTCATTTTTATAGACGAGCAGGGCTACGAGAATGAGTTCGACGCTATCGACGAGGATCCAAACTGCATTCATGTGACGCTCTATGTAGACGGCGAGCTTGCCGGTTGCTCGCGCGTGTTTCCCGAAGAGCTTGAGCGTGTGGCTGACGCAGAGGCCCCGGTGTTGCCGGCATGCGACATGGACGAAGACGTTGCGGCGGGGGAGACCTACATTATGGGGCGCGTCGCCGTGCTGCCGGCTATGCGTCGTCGCGGACTGGCGAGTGCGATCGTCGGGGCCAGTGCTTCGTGTGCACGCGATGCCGGCGCTAAGCTTATTAAGCTGCATGCGCAGGAATACGTGTTGCCGCTCTATGCAAAGGCGGGCTACACGCAAATTGCCCCGGTAGATTACGAAGACGAGGGCTAGCCCCATGTCTGGATGGCCAAGCGCGTAGATGGCAGATAGGGACGTTCCTTTTCTGCCGGCAGTTGGGGACACTCCTTGGCAATTGGCGCATCGGAGCGCTTAGACATACAGTTTTTCGATTCCGTATGTATATATGCGCGCTAATGGGTTATAAAATCTAAGTCTGAACATAGCAGGTCTGCGATGCGGCTCGGGCGACCGGGCCGTTTTTCGCGGACGGGGGTAGCGCGAAAGGACTGCACATGCGTCAATTTAAGACCGAGAGCAAAAAACTGCTCGACCTCATGATCAACTCCATCTACACCAATAAGGAAATCTTCCTGCGCGAGCTTATCTCTAACGCGAGCGACGCCGTCGACAAGCTCAACTTTAAGAGCCTGCAGGACCCGAGCGTCAAGATCGACCAGGGCGACCTGGCCATTCGCGTCTCCTTTGATAAAGACGCCCGCACCATTACCATCTCGGATAACGGCATTGGCATGACCGCCGAGGAGCTCGAGCGCAACCTGGGCACCATCGCCCATTCCGGCTCCGAGGAGTTTAAGACCGAGAACGCCGAGCAGCAGGGTTCGGATGTCGACATCATCGGCCAGTTTGGCGTGGGCTTCTACTCGGCCTTTATGGTCGCCAGCCATGTGAAGGTCGTGAGCCGCGCCTATGGCGAGGATGTCGCTCATGTGTGGGAGTCGGACGGTCTTGAGGGCTACACCATCGAGGACGGCGAGCGCGCCGAGCACGGTACAGATGTCATTCTGACGCTGCGTGAGAACGAGAAGCTCGACGCCGACGGCGAGGCCGAGACCTACGATCGCTTCCTGACCGAGTGGGGCCTCAAGAGCCTGATTCAGCAGTACAGCAACTATGTGCGCTACCCGATTCAGATGATGGTGAGCAAGAGCCGCCAGAAACCCAAGCCCGAGGACGCGCCGGATGATTACAAGCCCGAGTACGAGGACTACCAGGAGCTCGAGACCGTCAATTCCATGACACCGATCTGGAAGAAGCGCAGCTCCGATGTCGAGCAGAAGGACTACGACGAGTTCTACAAGTCCACGTTCCACGACTTTGACGATCCTGCGCGCACCATCAGCTTCCATGCCGAGGGCACGCTCGAGTACGATGCCCTGCTGTTTGTGCCGGGCCGCGCGCCGTTCGATCTGTACAGCAAGGATTACGAGAAGGGTCTGGCACTCTACAGCTCCAATGTCCTGATCATGGAGAAGTGCGACGACCTGCTGCCCGACTACTACAACTTTGTCCGCGGCGTCGTGGATTCCGCCGACGTGTCGCTCAACATCTCGCGTGAGACGCTGCAGCAGAACCGTCAGCTCAAGGCCATCGCCAAGCGTGTGGAAAAGAAGATCACCGCTGACCTTGAGGATATGCGTGACAACGACCGCGAGGCCTACGAGAAGTTCTTTGAGAACTTTGGCCGCGGCCTTAAGTACGGCATCTACTCGAGCTATGGCATGAAGGCCGATGAGCTCGCCGACCTGTTGCTGTTCTGGTCTGCCAAGGAACAGAAGATGATTACCCTGGCCGAGTATGCCAAGGGCATGCCCGAGGATCAGAAGGCCATCTACTACGCCGCCGGCGATTCGCGCGAGCGCTTGGCCAAGATGCCCGTGGTAAAGGGCGTGCTCGACCGCGGCTATGACGTGCTGCTTCTGACGCAGGACGTGGATGAGTTTACCTTCCAGGCCATGCGTGAGTACGTTGCCGCCGATATGCCCAAGATCTACGAGGACGATGCTGCCCGCGAGGCTGCCGAGAAGGCTGTGGCCGACGGTGCCGAGCCCGAGGTCGAGGATCGTCATCTGGAGCTCAAGAACGTCGCGACCGGTGATCTTGACCTGGCGACCGAGGATGAGAAGAAGGAGGCCGAGGACGCCACCAAGGAGAACGAGGACCTCTTTAGCGCTATGAAGGAGGCACTCGGTGACAAGGTCGAGAAAGTTGCCGTCTCCGCGCGCCTGACCGATGCCCCCGCTTGCATCACCACCGAGGGTCCGCTTTCGCTTGAGATGGAGAAGGTACTCCAGAAGGGACCCGAGGGCGCGCCCGACGGCATGCCCAAGAGCCAGCGCGTGCTCGAGCTCAACGCCAAGCACCCGGTCTTTGACAAGCTTGTCGCTGCCCAGAAGGCAGGCGACGCCGACAAGATCAAGCAGTACTCTGGTCTGCTCTACGATCAGGCCCTGCTGGTCGAGGGTATCCTCCCCGAGGACCCCGTTGCCTTCGCGGCGGCTGTTTGCAACTTGATGTAGTTAGGTATTTACGCGGTTTTACCAAACCGCGTAACGGCTCGACGCTGCCCTCAGTTCCGCCGTTCTAACGAACGGCGGACCAGTCGACGCTGCGCGGGCGCCAGAGCGACAACTTGTCATTCAAAGAGGACGGCATGACCAGAAGGTCTATGCCGTCCTCTTTTCATGCCAATTTGTTCGCTCTGGCGCCCGCTCGCTGGCATTGCCAAAACATCGACGTTGCCGTGGTCCTAAGTAGTCATTGGGGACGTTTTTGTTTGACTAGTCGTTTAAGAACGTCCCCGATGACTATTTGAATTGCTAATTTGTGCGGGTTGTGGTTTTGTGACCTGCTGAAATTTAGGATACTGTACATCTGTACGTTAACTCATCTTCGTAGTATATTGCTACCCGCAAAACTCAACACCATTGTGCTTTGAGACGTTAAAGCGCCTACTACAATGGTTGTCGATAGTACGATTCGATTTAACGACAGGATGGATGGTCCAAGCGTGAGTCTCGGCAGCAAACTATCCAATGCAAAGGTGTCCTTTGCGATATTTAAGCGCGACATTAAGCGACTGCTTGTGAACCCCGTCGCCCTGGTGGTTACCCTAGGCGTGTGCGTTATTCCCTCGCTGTATGCCTGGTATAACATCGTGGCAAACTGGGATCCGTATGGAAACACCCAAGGCATCAAGATTGCTATCGCCAACAACGATCGAGGCACCCAAAACGACTTGGTGGGTGAGCTCAACGCTGGCGACAAAGTGGTCGACCAGCTCAAGGAGAATCATCAGTTGGGCTGGACGTTCGTCGACTCGACGGCCGATGCCAAGGAGGGCGTCGAGAGCGGCGAGTACTATGCCGCTATCGTGATTCCCAAGAACTTCTCGGATAACCTGGTTTCGATGCTCGACGGCAACTACCATCAGCCCAAGCTCACGTACTACGTCAATGAGAAGAAGAGCGCCATTGCGCCCAAGGTTACCGATACCGGTGCAAACACCATCGAGGAGCAGATCAACTCGGAATTTGTCTCTACGGTAGGCAAGACTGTTGCCGGTATCGCCAAGGATGCCGGTGTCGATTTAAAGGACAAGGCAACCCAGACTCAGGACTCGCTGGCAAGTTCGGTGTCCGAGGCGTCCGACACCTTGGGCGAGGTGCGCGATTCGATTGGCGATATGAATGCCGCCATCGATAAGACGAGTGGCGCTATCGCCTCGGCTGATGCGGCACTTGCCGGCTTGCAAGGCCAGGCACCGTCGCTGACGCAGGCGATCTCCCAGGGCAACGACCTGCTGAGCGAAGCTCGCACCACGGCGGGCAACTCCATCACCTCGCTCTCCAAGGCGCTCTCGGAAGGCAGCCTTGCGCTCACCAAGACGTCGGCCTCTGCGAACGCTGCCATCGGCAAGCTGACGGGCGCGGTCACATCTACGACCACCCGTATCGACAACTCGCTCGAGTCTCTTCAAGCGACGATCGACCACAATAAGGCCGTTATCGGGCACTTGGAGATTCTCGCCAATGACACGTCGACAGGTTCCGAGGAAATTGACGCGCGCATTGTATCGACCATCGATTTGCTTCGAGAGCAGAATGAAAAGCTTCAGAGCATCAAGGACGGTCTGTCCGCGCAGTCGAGCGCCATGGCGAATGACGCAGCGGCTGTTTCGGGTGCCAGTGACGCTATCAATAACGCAATTCATACCGGTGCGACCAACCTTGGCCAAGCCCAGACGGACTTGGGCCAAAACGCGCTGCCGAAGGCCTCGAGCGCGCTCGACTCTTTTGCTGCCGTTTCGGGCGACCTGACCGGTATCGTCTCGGGTATGACACCTACACTTGCAAATGCGCGCGGCACGTTGGCGCAGCTTAGCGCTACGCTCGGCCAGGCCAAGACCACGCTGTCCCAGACCGATTCCTCGCTTGCCAAGGTCCAGGACAAGCTTGCAACCGCCGCCAATGACATCGCGGCGCTGCAGACCTCCGAGTCCATGGGCGAGCTGGCCGATCTGATGGGCGTCGATGTCAATGACGTGGCAGATTTCATGGCGTCTCCGGTTGAGTTGACGTCCAAGTCAATCTATCCGGTCAAGAGCTTTGGCTCGGGCATCGCTCCCTTCTACACCAATCTGGCGCTTTGGGTGGGCGGCTATGTGCTCATCGCCATTTACAAGCTCGAGGTCGACCGTGAAGGTGTTGGCAGCTTTACGGCGCGCCAAGGCTACTTTGGCCGCTGGTTGCTCATGGTGATCCTGGGCGCGTTGCAGGCCATCATCGTTACGGTAGGCGATCTGGTGATTGGCGTGCAGTGCGTCAGCCCGCTGCTGTTCGTGCTGGGCGGCATCGCCATTTCGTTCACCTACGTCAATATCATCTATGCGCTGTCCACCACGTTTAAGCATATCGGCAAGGCTATCGGCGTCATTCTCGTCATCGTGCAGATCCCGGGTTCGTCGGGCATGTACCCCATCGAGATGATGCCCGGCTTCTTCCAGTGGCTGCACCCGCTGCTGCCCTTTACCTACGGCATCAATCTGCTGCGCGAGACGGTCGGCGGCATGTATTCGTTCAACTACCTGTTTAACCTGTGCATTCTGGGCGTGTTCTTGATCGTGGCGCTCTTTATCGGCCTGCAGCTGCGTCCGCTGCTGCTCAACCTTAACCTGCTCTTTGATAAACAGCTCTCCACGACCGGTATGATGATTTGCGAGTCCAACGACCTGCCGCGCCAGCGCTACTCGCTGCGCACGGCCATGCGCGTCATGCTCGATTCCGATTCGTACCGTCGCGAACTGCTCGATCATGCGGTCGCCTTTGAACATCGCTACCCGTACTACATCAAGGGCGGTTTTGCCGCCGTGGTGGGCGTTCAGGTCCTGCTCTTTGTCCTGTCGACGGTTCTCGATATCGACAATAACGGCAAGATCATCCTGCTTGTCATTTGGATCATCTCGGTTATTGCCATCTGCGGCTGGCTTATCAATATCGAATATATCCGAGCGAGCCTCAATACCCAGATGCGCATCTCGGCGCTTTCGGATGAGGACCTGCGTCGCGAGATGCGCGAACACACAGCCGCCATTCCTGCCGCCCGCCACATGTTTGGCCTCAACGCCAGCGAGCGTGGTGCCAAGGGCGGCGATCAGTCCACGGGCCGCTTGCCGCATATCGGCTCGCACCATAAATCTCAGGGCAGCGACAGCACAGCCACAAATGATGGAGATACCACCGCGCTTGGCAAGCACTCCAAAGGAGGTGAGGCATAAATGAAGAACATCCTGCATCTGTTTAAGCGCGATGTCCAAAACGTGTCTCGCTCCGTGATCGGCTTGGTTGTCGTGATGGGCCTCATTATCGTACCGTGTCTGTACGCGTGGTTTAACATCGCCGGCAGCTGGGATCCGTACGGCAACACCGGCAATCTTAAGATCGCCGTGGTCAACACCGATGAGGGTTACGAGAGCGATTTGATCCCCGTCGAGGTTAACGTGGGCGAAAACGTGACCGCCACCCTACGCGGCAACGAGAGCTTCGATTGGGTTGTGCTCAACAATCGCGAAAAGGCTATCGAGGGCGTTAAGTCGGGCGCGTACTATGCTGCCGTCGTTATCCCCAAAACGTTTAGCGCTGACATGATGACGCTTTTCTCGACCGACGTGAAGCATGCCGATATCGAGTTCTACGAGAATCAGAAGGCCAACGCCATTGCGCAGATCGTGACCGAGAAGGGTTCGAGCGCCGTCCAGAGCCAGGTTAACAAAACTTTTACCGAGACCATTACGACGATCGGTCTTAAGACGGTGTCCAGCCTGCTCGATTACATGAGCACCGACCAGGTGGGTAACTTTATCGCCAACCTGTCCTCGACGCTCGGCGATTCGATTGAGGACCTGCGAGACGTTCGGGCAAATGCTTCGTCGCTGGCGGGCATTTTGAGCTCCACGTCCGATTCGCTGACGTCGGCGAGCGGCATGCTCAAGCAGACGGGCACGGTCGATGAGTCAACGAAGCAGCTGATGGAGCATGTCAAGAGCGGTATTAGCGATTCCAAGGAAGCGCTGAAGGACGCCAACGACGCCATCAATGCCGCGATTGACGGAAGCGCGGGCTCGTTTGACAACGTGTCCGCCGAGCTTGCGAAGGCATTTGATGCCGCGAATCAACATGTCGACCTTACAGTGTCCCAGCTCAACGATGCCGCGGCGGCGCTCAACACGCGTGCCGACGATATCGACGCCACGGCCGACCAGCTCCGCAGCTTTGCCGATCAGGTGACTGACGAAAAACTCCAGGACAGCCTCAAGTCTGTGGCAACATCGCTGAGCAGGATTGCTGTGGAGTATCGCAACAACGCCAAGGACTTGACGGCCACCGCGAAGTCTCTCTCTGACAGCATGACAGAGGTTAATAAGTCGCGTGCCGAGGTCGATCAGGCAATCGCGGATGCCAAGGCTGGTATCTCGGGCGCCAAGACTGACTACGACTCTACGTTTTCGGCCAAGGCAAAGGAGCTCAAGAAGACCATCTCGGGCGTTTTGGATTCGCTGAACGGTATTTCGAACGATCTGGATAGTGCTGTTGCTGGCCTGACCGACGCATCCGGTTCGCTGGCAAAGGGCCTCTCCAAGGCTGCAAAGCTGGTCAACAAGGCTTCTGATCAGCTGGGCGAGGCGTCGGACAAGATCAGTGCGTTTAAGGACGAGCTCGACGGCGCCTTGATGTCGGATGACCTCGCTACGATCAAGACGATGATCGGCAATGATCCCGAGGGTCTGGCCGTGTCGCTTTCCGGCCCCGTCGCGCTCGATCGCAAGCCGGTCTATCCGATCCGCAACTACGGTTCGGCCATGGCACCGTTCTACACGATTCTGTCGCTCTGGGTGGGCTCGATTGTGCTGGCGGCCATGATGAAGGTCTCGGTTGACGATGAGCTTATCAACGAGCTCATCCCCGTGCGTCTGCACGAGATCTACCTGGGCCGCTACCTGTTCTTTGGCGGTCTGGCCCTGCTGCAGGCAACGCTCGTGTGTGCGGGCGACATCCTGTTCTTTGGCATCCAGTGCGACGACCCGCTGCAGTTTGTGCTGGCGGGCTGGGTCGCGAGTCTCGTGTTCTCCAATATCGTCTACACGCTTACGGTTTCGTTTGGCGATATCGGCAAGGCGCTCGCCGTCGTGCTGCTGGTCATGCAGGTCGGCGGTTCGGGCGGCACGTTCCCCATCGAGATGACCGGCCCCGTGTTCCAGGCGATCTATCCGTTCCTGCCGTTCACCCACGGCATCAACGCCATGCATGCCGCCATGGCCGGTGCGTACCACATGGAGTACTGGATTGAGCTAGGCATTCTGGCGAGCTATCTGATTCCGTCGCTGGCACTGGGCGTCGTCTTCCGCCGCCCGGTCATCAAAGCCAACGACTGGATCATCGAAAAACTGGAGTCAACCAAATTGATTTAGTTCAGCAACGTAAACGCCGTCGGAACATCGAGATCTTCCAACCCGATGCTTTAGCGTAGTGAATTGCACGGGCTGCTTGGTTGTTGCTACAGTAGCGGGGCGTGCCGGGGGTCCGGTGCGCCCTGCTTTTATTTGACCATGAGGCGGCACGCAGCCATGCGCGTGCGGACACCACGCCCAGATTGAGCGCGAGGATGCCCTATGGCCCAGCATGCCACTGACAATATCGAAATGATGCCCGATAGCCCTGTTGCTCGCGAGGACCTGGGCGCGGGCGGCACCTCCCGCGGCGCCGGCGCTCGCTCGCCGCTGTTCTGGAAAGTCCTGCTGCTTTCGGTGGCAGTCGTCTGGGGCTACTCCTTTACGACCATGAAGGACGCGCTCGACACCATTCCGGTGTTCGAACTGCTCTACGTGCGCTTTCTGCCTGCGGCGTTGGTCATGTTTTTCATCTTCCACAAGCGCATCATCGCGCACCTCAACGCCCGCAACCTTATCGTCGGACTTGGCATGGGCGCACTTATGTGGGCCGCCTACGCCCTGCAGACAGTCGGTCTGGCGCACACCACGGCGGGCAAGAATGCTTTTTTGACGGGCACGTATTGCATCGTTGTGCCGTTCGCGAGCTATTTTCTGAGCGGCGAAAAACTCACCCGCTATAACCTGGGCGCGGCGCTGCTGTGCTTGGCGGGCATTGGCTTGGTGGCGCTCGATAGCGTTGAATTCAACATCGGTGATGTCATTACGCTGGCGGGTGCGGTCTTTTTCGCCATCCAGATGGCGGTGACTGCCAAGTACGGTCGCAAAATGGACATCAACGTCATCACGTTTTGGATGTTTGTGGGCAACGGCGTGCTGAGCCTGGCAACGTCGCTGCTATTCGAGACCCAAGCGCCTCTGTCCGTGTGGACGCCGAGCTTTATCAGCGCGATGGCGTTTCTCTCGGTTGGTTGCACATGCGCGGCTCTGCTCATCCAAAACGTCGGCCTGGCGCATGTCTCGGCCTCGACGGGCTCACTGCTCCTTTCGATGGAGTCGCCTTCGGGCGTGCTGTTCTCGGTGCTGCTGATGGGGGAGGCGCTCACCTCGCGCCTGCTCGCCGGCTTCGCGCTCATCTTTCTTTCGATTATCTTGAGCGAGACGCATTTCAATTTCTTGCGCCGAAAATCACACCCGCAATTGTAAACAACTTGTTGCGCCGCCCTCCCAGGGCGGCATTTTTATGTCATGCCCTTACAGTTGTACCTTGCACTTTACGCTATCAAAGTGCGTGCTGCAAAAACGTTACTGGAGGGCTTCTATGGCATCAGCTCTGTCCGATTTTCAACCGCAACCAGCGCCCCAGGCCACCGCGGCGGCGCAGGCCGCTATCGGTGACGGTCTTGTCGCAGAAGCTCAGGCTTTTGCAGACGAGCTCGCTGCATGGCGACACGATCTACACCAGATGCCCGAGCTGGGTAACAATCTTCCGCAGACGTCTGCCTATATCCAGGCACGTCTGGACGAGATGGACATCCCCCATACCACGCTCGTCGACGGTTCCTGCGTCGTTGGCCTGATCGGTGCCGGTGCGGCCGCTCAGGGCAATGGCACGTGCAAGGACGAGCAGGCCGGAACGGTCGTCATGCTCCGAGGCGATATGGATGCCCTTCCCGTTGTCGAGGAATCCGGCGAGCCCTTTGCATCCACCAATGGCTGCATGCATGCTTGCGGTCACGATATGCACGCGACGGCCCTGCTTGGTGCGGCGCGCCTGCTCAAGGCCCGCGAGGCCGAGCTTGTGGAGGCCAACGCTACCGTCAAGTTGCTGTTCCAGCCGGGCGAGGAGACCTTTGAGGGAGCACGCGCTGCCATCGCCGACGGCTTGCTCGAGAACCCGCGCCCTCAGGCGGCCTTTGCCATGCATGTCAACAGCCAGTCGCCGCTTGGCCTGGTGCTCTACGGCAGCCCGGCGCTCTCGGGTGTGTACGGTTTCCGCATCACGCTCCAGGGCAAGGGCGGCCACGGTTCCAGCCCCGAGATCTGCATCGACCCCATCACGGCCGGCGTCCACGTGCACCTGGCGCTCCAGGAGCTTATCTCCCGCGAGGTGCCGGCGGCCAAGGAAGTCGCACTTACCGTTGGTAAGTTCGCCGGCGGCTTGGCGGCCAACGTCATCCCCGACACCTGCGTGCTCGAGGGAACGCTGCGCGGCTTTGATGTTGAGCTCATGGCTCACCTAAAGACTCGCATCGCGGAGGTCGTTAACGGCGTTGCTACGACCTATCGTACGCCGGCGACCATCGAGACGCTTTCGGATGTTCCGCCGCTTGTACTCGACAGCGATATGACTCAGGCGTCGCTTGGCTACGTGGGCGCAGTGCTGCCCAAGACGGCTTTCTTGCCGCTTTTCCATGCCATGGCGAGTGAGGACTTCGCGCTTATCTCGAGCAAGATCCCAAGTGCGTACTTTACCGTGGGCGCGGCCGTAACCGACACGGACGAACACTTTGCCCAGCACCATCCCAAGGCACGTTTTAGCGATGCCGAGCTGCCGCTCGGTGCCGCGGCCTATACCGCCGTCGCTTTGGGCTATATCGCCGACCACCGGTAGCACCCAACCTTGCCTTTCAAGCCTGCGGGCATGGCCGTAAGGCCTATGCCCTTGTCTTTCAAGGCAATCTTGGGCACTACCGGCGCCCGGCGCAGGCTATTCGTTTGTCTAAAAGGAGCGGTATGCCCCAGCAGCGTAAGTTCTTCCCCGGCTGGCTCGTGGTGGCCTCCGGCTTCGTGATCATGGCCACGTGTTACACGATTTTCGTCAACTGCATGAGCCTGTTCCAGCCGCTGATCGTCAGCAACCTGGGTATTTCCCTTGCGCAGTACAACGTCTCCAATGCCATCTCCACCGTGGTGAGTGTCGTGGGTTCGCTCGTTATCGGTCATGTTGCCGATAAGGTGAGTGGCCGCGTATTGGGCTCGCTTACCGTTATCGCTACCTCGGCGGTGCTTGCCGGCATGAGCTTTGTCGGTGAGCTGTGGCAGGTCTATGTGCTCTTTGCCGTCTCGGGCTCCTTTGCGAGCACCTGGATCGTGTGCCTGGCGTGCTCTGTGGTCATGCTCGTGTTCCTGCTGGCATCCGAGCCCATCGCCGCCAAGCTGCGCGCAAGCGTGGCGGGGGAGTAGACGTCCGTCGCTCTTTGCTGTTCGCCCCGTTCTGTCCGTGGCTGCCCTGGAAGCCGAATGGATGCTCGTACCATCATTCGGTTTCCAAGGTGGTCACGGGCCTACGAAATGATCCGTTTTCCTCCGTCCCCAAGGGGTCGCGTGATCCGAAGGGGACGGAGGAAAAGGGATCACAAACAGCGGCGGCGCGTCTGGCCGAACGAGTCCCCATACCCTCGTTCGGTCAGACGC
>CABTWP010000037.1 GCA_902488525.1 uncultured Collinsella sp. | reverse complement strand
TGGATCGTTGGGAGTTGCTGTATTCGTACGCCGTCGCACTTCACAGCTACGCCGGTTTTGCCGCGGCGACGGAGTATGGTGAGAAGAGCGTTATCGCGACCGATCTTATCGACTTGATCGGTCCTGCCATGGAGCTGGCGGCAAAGGATGCGCTCGAAGATCTGGGAATCATGGACGAAGGGTCGGATGACTAATCATGAATAAAGCCGATTTGACGCGCTGGTCCTGGGTCGAGATCGACCGTGGGGCGCTCCGTCGCAACACGAGGGCCTATAAGAACTTGCTGAATCCACGTCAGCGCCTGTGCTGCGTGGTCAAGGCCGATGCTTATGGTCATGGAGCTGTTGAGTGCGCCAAGATCATGTATTCGGCCGGTGCCGACATGTTTGCCGTGGCGACGGTTAACGAGGGCGTTGAGCTCCGACAGGGCGGGATTACGAAGCCCATCCTCATCCTAAGCGAGCCGCCTATCGAGGCCATTCCGACGTTGCTCGAGTTTGATATCATGCCTTCGGTCTATACGTCTGACTTTGCTCTTGCGTATGGCGAATGTGCCGTCGCGGCGGGCAAGGTGGGCAAGTATCATCTCGCCATCGAGACGGGCATGAACCGCATTGGCGTACATTACACGCAGGTGCTCGACTTTGTCCGCGGTATTAATTTCCATCGCGGTATTCAGTGCGACGGCGTATTTACGCACTTCGCCACGGCCGATGAACCTTCGGGCTGGGACTACAAGCTGCAGTGTCAGCGCTTTACCGAGGCCGTTCAGGCCATTAAGGATGCGGGTTTTGAGTGCGGTATCGTGCACTGCGCCAACACGCCGTCCTCGATGCTCGACCCCTCGATGCATTTTGATATGATCCGCGCCGGCGTTGGCTTGTATGGCATGCAGCCGTGCGAGCTGAGTGGCCGCGTGATGCAGCTTGATCCCGTTATGAGCGTCCATGCGCGTGTGACGCGCGTGGCACACCCTGCGATGGGTGAGGGCGTGGGCTACGGTTTTACCTACCGCGTACCGCGTACGCGCGTTCAGATCTGCACGCTGCCGATCGGTTATGCCGATGGCCTATCGCGTACGCTTTCCAATCATATGGATGTGCTGTATCGCGGCGAGCGCGTGCATCAGGTTGGCAATATCTGCATGGACCAGTTTATGGTCGCCATTCAGTCCAACCCGGCACACGAGATTCCCGAGGCCGAGTATGGTGACGAGATGATCATTGTCGGCCGCGATGGCGATGCCGAGATCACTATGGACGAGATGGCCCGACTGCGCGGAACGATTAACTACGAGGTCGCCTGCGGCTTTGGCATGCGTCTCGACAAGGTCTACGTGTAGGAGCCGCTATGGGCGTCATGCACATCCCGGGCCATACCCATCAGGCGCCGCGTGAGGTCGCACTCGAGGAGATCGAGGCCGTTCTGGGCGATTGTCACCTCTGCCAGCTCTACCAGTCGCGTCACAATATCGTGTTTGGCGTGGGAAATCCCCGCGCTCGCGTGATGTTTATTGGCGAGGCACCGGGCCGCAATGAGGATTTGCAGGGCGAACCCTTTGTGGGGGCGGCAGGCGAGGACCTCAACGGCATTTTGTCCCTGGCGGGTCTTAAACGCGAAGACGTCTACATTGCCAATGTGCTTAAGTGCCGCCCGCCGGGAAACCGCAATCCGCGTCCCGAGGAAGTGCTGGCTTGCTCGCCGTTTTTGCGTGAGCAGATTCGAAGCATCTGGCCTGATATTATCGTGACGCTCGGCAACCCCGCGACGCACTTTGTGCTTAAGACCGAGATTGGCATTACTAAGCTGCGCGGCAGGTTCCACCAGATGGGGCATTTTGTAGTAATGCCCACGTTCCATCCGGCAGCAGCGCTGCGCAATCCGGCGTGGCAGGAGCTGCTGGAGGAAGACTTTAAGATGCTGGGCGATTATCTGGAGCGACATCTCGCACCAGAGGACGCCTCGGAATAATAAGGAGCATATATGTCCCTGGAGCGCCTGGGGGTAGGTACTTACAAAACGACTTGCGCTGCCGATACGGAGTACTTTGGCGAGCTAATTGCACCGTGCCTTGAGGACGGCGATGTGCTCATCCTGACCGGTGGCCTGGGAGTGGGCAAAACTCACTTTACCAAGGGCGTCTCGCGCGGGCTGGGCGATGGGCATATGGTTACGAGTCCTACGTTTGCGCTCATGGCCGTTCACGATCAAGGTCGTATTCCGCTGTTTCACTTTGATCTATACCGCCTGGAGCATGCCTACGAGCTCGAGGATACGGGCATTTTCGATGTGCTGGGCTATGAGGGTGCTTGCCTGCTGGAATGGGGCGAACAATTCCAGGACGAGCTGACGGATGAGTATCTTTCGGTGACGCTCAAGCGTGATGAGGGCGACAGCGATGTGCGAACGATAACGCTTGAGGCGCACGGTGACCGCGCAATGGAGCTTTCCCATTTGATTGATAAGGCTGTACAAGATGAGCTTGCATAACGACAACGCGCTGGTGGTGGCGCTCGATACCTCGACCGACATGCTTGCCTGCGCGGCAAGCTGGATTGATGGGCAGACGGGCGAGACGAAGCTCGTGAGTGGCGACCACATGTGTCGCCGTCACGCCAACGTTGAGCTCGTGAATACCGTTGATGGCGTGCTGGCTCAAGCCGGTCTGGATCGCAGCGATGTTGGTTGCTATGTGGTCGGCCGCGGCCCGGGGTCCTTTACGGGTGTGCGCATCGGCATCTCCACTGCCAAGGGCCTCGCGCGTGGTGCCAATGTTCCGCTGCTGGGCGTGTCGACGCTCGACGCCTGCGCTTGGACGGCGTGGAAGGCTGGCGTGCGCGGCAAGCTTGGTATCTTGGCCGATGCTATGCGCGGTGAGGTATATCCGGCGCTGTATATGCTGGTCGATGAGGGTCCCGAGCGTCTGTTTCAGCGCGAGCGCGTGGTCAAGGCCGCCGTGGCGCTTGATGAGTGGCGTCAGACCGCGGGCTGGGATCAGGTTCAGCTAACTGGTGACGGTCTCGTGCGTTATGGCAAGCTGCTGGGTGAGGACGAGACGGCACGCTGCGTGGAGCGAGGCCTGTGGTGGCCCTCGGGCGAGGGCTTGCTGCTCGCGCACGCTGCGGGTGACGGCGATCCGGCTCGCGTCCTGCCGATTTACACGCGCCTTTCTGATGCCGAGGAAAACGAGCGCAAGCGTCTTGGTCTTGCCGAGAGTGCGCAGAGCGAAATTACGGGCGTTGCCGATGAGCTCGCCGGTCGTCATCTGCAGTTCCGTCCCATGGGCGCGGCGGATGCCGAGGGCGCGAGCGCGCTGGAGGCTGCCTGCTTTGAAGGTGCCGGACACAAGGCGTGGACGCCGGGCATGTTCCTGTCCGAACTGGGCGAGGACGTCGCTGCGCCGCGTAGTTGGTGGGTGGCACACGACGGCGGCAAGCTGCTGGGCCTTGCCGGCGGTATGGTCGTGGACGGTGATGTGCAGATTCTGGATGTCGCCGTCGACCCGGTACATCGCCGTGAGGGCATTGCCCGCAAGCTGCTGTCGCACGTGAGCTATGATGCCCAGATGCTCGGCTGCACCACGGCTTCGCTCGAGGTCGAGGACGGCAACGAGGGAGCGATCGCGCTTTATAACGCTCTGGGCTTTACCGAGGCGGGTCGTCGTCGTGGCTACTACGGTGCCGGCAAGGACGCCATCGTCATGACGGCCCCGCTGCCCCTGGTGCTTCCGGTCGACAATGCTTCCCCCGAGCCGACGGCGGCAGAGCAGCGCGTATGGCCGCTGCCTGCGCCTGGGCGCTCCGAGGGGGAGCGTGCCGAAATTGAGCGCCGCCGCCTAGTGCTCGCTATCGAGAGTTCCTGCGACGAGACGGCCGTGGCGATTATCGATGCGGATGGCAATATGCTGGCCAACCAGGTGTCGACACAGATTGATTTTCATGCCCGCTTTGGCGGCGTGGTGCCCGAGATCGCCTCGCGCAAACACGTTGAGGTGATTGTGAGTGTCGTGGATGCGGCGCTCGAGGATGCCGCAGCATCGCTTGGTCTTGAGGGTGGAGCCATTGCCCCCAGCGAGCTTGCCGCCGTGGGCGTGACACAGGGTCCGGGCCTGGTGGGCGCCCTCGTGGTGGGCGTTGCCTTTGCCAAAGGCTTTGCCTACGCTGCCGATAAGCCGCTCGTATGCGTCAACCATCTGGAGGGGCACCTGTTTGCCAACTTGCTGGCGCAGCCCGACCTCAAGCCGCCGTTCATCTTCACGCTTGTCTCGGGCGGGCACACCATGCTCGTGCACGTGAAGGCATGGGGCGACTACGAGGTACTTGGTGAGACACTCGACGATGCTGTGGGCGAGGCCTTCGACAAGGTAGCCAAGGCGTTGGGTCTGGGCTATCCCGGTGGCCCCATCATCTCCAAGCTGGCCGAGACGGGCAATCCCCGCGCGATCGATTTTCCTCGCGCGCTTAACAGCAGGGGAGATTATCGTTTCTCGCTTTCGGGTCTTAAAACGGCCGTGACGCTCTACATTGAACAGGAGACCAAGGCCGGGCGCACGATTCACCTGCCCGATCTGGCGGCTTCGTTTGAGGCAGCTGTCTTTGACGTGCAGTACAAGAAGGCCAAAAACGCACTGCACGCTACCGGATGCAAGGAATACTGCATCGGTGGCGGCGTCTCGGCCAACCCGCATCTGCGCGAGATGATGATCAAGAAGCTTGGACGTCAGGGGATTCGCGTAACGGTGCCGCCCTTGTCTGCCTGTACCGATAACGCAGCCATGATCGCGGAGGTCGCCCGCCGTAAATTCGACCGAGGCGAAATCTCGCCGTTCGACGTCGACGCCGATCCAAACATGACGCTGTAGTCGTACGGGTGCGGTCCCCGACGCTGCCCGGGCGCCAGCGGCCGCATATGAACTTTCCTGCTCTACAGTCCTGCTCACGACGGAGGCCACATTAAGTGGCCTCCTGTTCGTGCGGAACTCGCGATAAAGTTCATATGCGGCCACTGGCGCCCGGGCAGCGCCGGGGACCTTTCTGTATCGATGCGGCTTCTGAGCCGGATTGGCGTCGACAACGTCCGGCAAGGTTAGCCAGCTGCGTCGAATTTCCGGCGTGCTTTAGCTGAAAGAAAAAGATAGTGTGCGGAGCTTTGCTCCGCATTTGGGATGGGAGCCCCTGAGGGCCGCGGGAGCCGGGCGGCGCATATGAACTTTATCGCGAGTTCCGCACGCAAAGGAAAGCACTTAATGTGCTTTCCGTCTTGCGCAGGACTGTAGAGCAGGAAAGTTCATATGCGCCGCCCGGCTCCCGCGGCTCTCAGGGGCATCTCTCATGCAAAAACTGTCGTGGGGTAAAGTCCGAGGTCAGTGGCGTTTTATACCGAGAAATCAAAAAAAGTTGAAAATTCATTACAAATTTGCGTTGACTTTAGGCAACTAAAGTTTCATACTCCTTTTCAACCACTGGGGGATGTGAACACGCACGGATCGTTCACATCATGATTGAAGAGGATTTCTTAGACATGTTCACGCATCAGCTAAACATTATCAGCGTAGTAATTATCTGATGCGGGTTAGCACATACAGCTAGCCCGTACGATAACGGGCGGCTGATGAAGATGAGGGCCGTCGAGCGCAACCGACGGCCCTCATTTTTTATGTCTAGGAAGTTCTTTTTAGAGGAGGAAATGTAATGAACGGAGTTTTGCTCATGGTTGTGGCCGCGGCGGTGCTCGCCTGCGGCTATCTGGGCTATGGTCGCTGGCTGGCCAACAAGTGGGGCGTTGACAAGGATGCCCTCACGCCGGCCAAGCGCATGAAGGACGGCAACAGCTTCTCGCCCGTCTCCGCCTTCACCGCGTTTTCGCACCAGTTCAGCTCGATCTGCGGTGCTGGCCCTGTCACGGGTACGATCGTCGCCATGGCCTTTGGCTGGCTGCCCGTCGTGCTCTGGGTCCTCGTCGGCGGCATCTTCTTTGGCGCCGTCCACGACTTTGGTGCCCTGTACGCTTCGATGAAGAACAACGGCAAGTCACTCGCTCAGCTCATCGAGAAGTATATCGGCAAGACCGGCCGTCGCCTGTTCCTGCTGTTCTGCTGGCTGTTCTGCATCATCGTCATCGCCGCCTTCACCGACATGGTCTGCAAGACGTTCATGTTCACCCCGGCCGTTGACGCTTCTGGTGCTGCTGCCGGTGCCATCGACTTCACCAAGTCCTATGCCGCCGGCTGCGCTGGTACCATCTCCATCCTGTTCACCTTCGTCGCTATCGCCTTTGGTTGGGCCCAGAAGAAGTTCAACCTCACCGGCGCTGCCGAGTTCGTCACCGGCGTGGTCCTCATGGTTCTCATGTTCGCCGTCGGTATGCAGTTCCCGGTCTACCTGGATAAGTTCCAGTGGTTCGCCGTCGTCATGGTCTACCTGGTCTTTGCTGGTGCCATGCCCATCCAGATGCTCAAGACCCCGCGTGACTACCTCACTTCCATCATGATGATCGTCATGATCGTCTGCGCTGTTCTCGGCATCGTCGTCCTGGGCGTCAACGGTCAGGCCACTATCACCGCTCCGGTCTTCACCGGCTTCTCCACTGCCTCCGGCATGATGTTCCCGGTCCTGTTCGTCTCCGTCGCTTGCGGTGCTCTCTCCGGTTTCCACAGCCTCGTATCTTCGGGCACCTCTTCTAAGCAGGTCGAGAAGGAGCAGGACGCCGTCAAGGTCGGTTACGGCGCCATGATCGTCGAGTCCTTCGTCGGCATCCTTGCCATCATCGTCGCCGGCATCATGTTCTCCGATATGAACACCGCCGGTACGGGCGCTCTCAACGCCGGTGTCGCTTCCACCCCGTTCCAGATCTTCGCCGCCGGCATCTCCCGCGGTATGCAGGCCTTCGGTGTTGACGGCACGCTCGCTACCGTCTTTATGACCATGAACGTCTCCGCTCTGGCCCTGACCTCGCTCGACGCCGTCGCCCGCATCGCCCGCACCTCGTTCTCCGAGTTCTTTGCCCAGACCAACGACGCCCTGGCCATCGAGTCCAAGGCCGGCTACATGAAGGTCCTCGGCAACCCCTGGTTCGCCACGGTCGTCACCCTGCTTCCCGGTCTCGCCCTCGCTTTTGGTGGCTATGCCAACATCTGGCCGCTCTTTGGTGCTTCCAACCAGCTGCTCGGCGGCATGACCATGATCACCCTCGCCGTGTTCTGCAAGTGCACCGGCCGCAAGGGCTGGATGCTCTACGTGCCCGTCGTCTTCCTGCTCTGCTGCACCTTCACCTCGCTGGTCCAGAGCGCCATGGGCTGCATGGCCGCTGTCCAGGCTTACGGCTTCTTCGGCACCATCCCGGCTACCGCCACCACGGCCGCCGTCTCCGTCGCCGCCACCAAGGGCCTGCAGCTTGTCTTCGCCGTCCTGCTGATGGTCCTGGGCCTCATCGTCGCCGTCAACTGCCTCAAGGAGCTCTTCGGCAAGGAGGCCGGTTCCATGCCCGACGAGGAGCCCGAGTGGTCCGAGATGGGCAAGGCCGAGTACGGCCGCGCCGCTGCCGCCGAGGCTCCTGCCGACGCCGAGGCCGCCAAGGCTTAGTCGACCTGACGAGTTGAACGCCACATCTATATGACTCGGAAAGACCGGGTCCGCGACTTCGCGGGCTCGGTCCTTTTTTCATGCAAAAGCGGGTGATGCTCGAGTGTTCTCGCAGATGTTTTGCGTGGATAAGGGCGCGCGTTGTACCATATAGACGTATATGTGTACATATGAAAGGGGCCCCGTGGCCAAGACGGTATATTCCGATAACCAAAATAATGTCGATGCCCTGGCTGAACGTCTGAGCAGCCAGACGTCGCTTTCTGCTGAGCGTGCCAAGCTGGTTGCCTACGACCTGCTTTGCCGCAAGGCGCTCAAGATTAAGTCGAGTGCGCTGGCGCAGATTTTCCGCTCCGTCGATAAAGAGTGCGACACCAAGGCGATGCGCGATGAGCTTATCGCGGCAAATATCGTGACCAAGATCGAGGGTAGCGGCATTAACGGGCGCCCGGCGTTCTATACCATCAATGCCGAGATCCGCGATGCCCAGGAGCAGCCTGCCGAGTCCGTCGAAGATTTTGTCGTCGACGATTTCGCTGACGTGCCTGCTGTGGAAGAAGTTGCTCCGCGTGGGCATGTCGATACCGATGAGTTGCTCGATGAGAACGTTGTGCGTGCCTTTACGGCCAAGGCAGGACGCGGCGGTTTTGGCGGGGGTGGCAAGCGCGATGCACAGCGCCGCGCCCAGCAGGAGCGCTTCCGTCGCGCCGTTGCTCGAAAGGGCGAGATGGATGCCGAGGCTGTTGAGACCGAGGTTGCTGCCGAGTCGCAGAAGCCCACGAAGGATCAAAAGCCCGTGGAGGCCCAAGAGCCCAAGCGCCATCGCGGTGCTCACTTTAAGGCTGCACAGCAGGATGCCGCGCGTGAGGTTGAAGAGTCTTCTGAGGTTGCAAACGATGTTGAGGAGTCTGCCAAGAAGGCTCCGGGTTCGTGTCGTCCCGGCCGCGGTTTTGCGGGACGCGCGTATCCCGTAAGGCGTCAGGAGAAGGGCGAGTCGGTTTCGACCACCCAGGACGAGAAGGCCGTTGAGCCGGTGGCTCGCGAGCAAAAGCCTGTTGAGCCGCAGCTTGAGGTTGATGCCGAGGCCAAGGGTCAGCAGCCTACTGATGAGCAGACGGAGCAGGGCGCGTCGAGCAAGCCTCGCCGCCGTCGCCATCGTGGGGGCCGCAGTTCCCATGCCGAGACTGCGGCCGAGAAGACCACGCCGCAGGACGAAGATGCGAAGACCGAGGTTTCTTCGGGGCAGCCTAAGCGCCAGCCGGCGAAGGAGAGCAAGTCCGATCGTCCGCAGAAGCATACGTCCATGCCGAAGCGCGAGCGCAATCCCCAAGGCGATTCTAAGCGCAAGTCTCAGAGGAAGCCGGAGTCTGCCGCAGCAGATACTGCTGCCCAGCAGCCCGAGTCGGCCGTTCACGGCGAGGTCTCGGCGTTTGCCCTTGCCCGCGTTTTAGGCAGGCAGCTGCTCAAAGTTGTCCCTACGCCCACGGCGCTCTCTAAGATCAAGGAGCAGCAGACACAGATCGTAAAGGTTGAGGGTAAGGACGGCAAAAAGGCTCCGCAGCGCACTCAGCACAACGAGATGTCCAACCGCAAGATTGCCGAGGAAATCGCAATCATCCAGGCTTGGATCGAGCAGAACCGAGGTGCCGATACGCCGGTTGCCTCGCGCCGCCAGCGTGCCTACCAGATCTTTAACGACGAGAAGGCTTTTGACGGCAAGCACGGTGAGCGCTTGATCAGGCGTATGACCGAAAAGGGCATCAGCATGCAGGCGATCAAGGTCGCCCCCAATCGCCCCGTGCACTTTACGGGCTTCTTTACGCTGGGAGCCGACAAGCCGTTCATTATGGTCGAGAACCTGGACACCTACGACGAGATCGTCAAGCTGCTGCGTGGCCGCAAGCACGCCAAGCTCTTTGGCATCAAGGTGGGCGGCGTGATTTTTGGCGGCGGATGCAAGGCGAGCGTCTCGCATGCCCTGGACGATTATCTGGCCGAGATTGGCTATCGCTTTAACTACGTCTACTATGTGGGCGATATCGACCGCGAGGGCGCGCGCATCGTCGAGCAGGCTCGCAATGCCAATGTGGTTGAGATTCGCCTGCATGCCGGCATGTACCGCGCCATGCTCGCCGAGCATAGGCGTCGCGTGAAGGCCGGCGGCGCGTGCGAGCCCGCTGCTGCCAACCAGGGCGTGCCGCAGAACCTGGCGGCGACGATTAAGGATCTGCCCATGGTTACGCGCGTGCAGTTCCGCAACGTGCTGCGCGAGGGCGGGCGCATTCCGCAGGAGATTCTGATGACCGCAGACTATCGGGATGGCGACTCGGGAAGCTTCGACCGCATGCTCAACAACTAGGGCGTTCGGCCCCGGGAGAGCGGGGACACCGGCTTAGGTTTCCTGCTCTACAGTCCTGCTCACGACGGAGGCCACATTAAGTGGCCTCCTGTTCGTGCGGAACTCGCGATAAACCTAAGCCGGTGTCCCCGCTCTCCCGGGGCCTGTGGTTACCTGGTTGTTGCATGCGGCTCGCTTTTCGGAACAGGGCTGATAATTCTAGATGCAAGGCGCTCTTGGTCGTTATGGGCCTGGGGCGTCTGTCTTATATAGGTAGATTCCTTGCGGGTTCGAATCCCTCCGCTTGCTCACAAGAAAAGCCTCCCGATCGGCTATGCGTTCGAGAGGCTTGTTTCTTTGGCTGGGACGGAGGGATTCGAACCCCCAACAGCCGGCACCAAAAACCGGAGTTCTACCGTTGAACTACGTCCCAATGTGTGGTGTTGCCCAAAAGCAACTCGTTTAGTTTACCTAATCTGCGAGGGCATCGCAAACACCATCGAGCAGGCGTACGGCGAGTGTCTGCGCGTCGCTGGCCGTGAAAGTGCCGTTGTAGCGCGTCATGCCCGTGAGCTCAATGCGAATGCGAGCCGGCTTCTGCTGCGCGGCGACATTGGCAGTGCGGATGCGCTGGGCCAGGTTGTGGCACTCGGCGAGGGCAATCGTGGCGCGCGGTGCGGCGTCGGCGGGCAGCTCGTCGCTTGCGATTTCGAGCACCAGGTCAACGTCGGTTGGGACCTCGGAGTCGCAGAGCATCATGCCGCTGTTGTCGGTCGTTGCCGTGGCGATATTCCACATGCGCGACGCAACACTGCGCGCGATGGGGTCCTCGCCGATAACGGCAATCTGGAAGCGCTCGAGCACGTTGGCGGCGCGAGCAAAACCGATGCGGGACTCGGCTTCGGTGACCGAGGGCTTGCCCTCCCACACATGGTGCAGGCGGTTGATGTAGGCGTAGGTGTCCTGGAAGGCCATGCCGTCGGCAAACAGGCCGACATTTTCCTGGAACTGCTGCAGGGCGGCCTCGGTATGCGGACCAAAGTAGCCGTCGTCTTCGCCACAGGCAAAGCCCAAAACGTTGAGAGCGCGCTGCAGGGCCTGCACATCGGCGCCATGGAAATTGGGCATGCGCAGATAGAGGGTGCGGTCGCCCAGCTTATACGAAGCGTCTACAAGGGCGCTCCAACAGGGGATATCGACGGCATGACCGGCAGCAAGGCCGCTGTCGAGCCTGAAGGTGCTGACGGCCTGCTCAGTGGTGGCTCCAAAGTACTTGTCGGTGACTTCGGCGGCATCAATCGTGTAGCCGAGCTGCAGGAGACGAGACTGCACGTCCTCGACGGCTGCTCCTTGCATGCCCGTTGTAATAGGTTCCATGAACGAACCCCTTTCGGCGTACCATTCGTACTATTTGAGCGTCTGTCGGATAGACAACGCAAAGGGATGCATAAACATGCACTCAACAGTGTAGCAAGTTGTGCCTAAATACGCTGCTGACAGGTTTTATAACACCCGTTAGTTAAGGCGCTCCACAAAGAAATCTGCCATGGAGAGGAACAGCTCGCGTGCGTGCGGATCAAGCTCAACGTTCTCGATGGCCGCTTTGGCCTTAGCGGTCAGGTCGAGCGCGTAAGTGTGGGCGTAATCGATAGAGCCGGTCTCCTGGAAGATCTCCACGGCGCGTGCGAGCTGCGCGGGATCATCGGTGCCCGAGGAAAGAATCGCCTCGACCTCGTCGTGGTGGCGCTTATCAGAGAGGGCGTGTACGGCGACAAGCGTGCGCTTGCCCTCGGTGATGTCGGTGCGGAAGTCCTTGTTGGCGGCTTCCTTAGTGCCGACAAGGTTGAGCAGGTCGTCCTGAATCTGAAAGGCAAGGCCTGTGTGTAGGCCAAAGGCGCGCAGCGCTTCGATTTGCTCATCGTTGCCGCCGCCGATAATGGCTCCGGCGGCAAGCGGCGTGGCTCCGCTGTAAAACGCGGTCTTGTGCGTCGCCATGTCCAGGTAGTCATCAACCGAGATATCAAAGCGCCCGTCACGGACCCAACCCAGGTCGAGTGCTTGACCCTCAATGGTGCGGACGATCATCTCGGTAAGCTCGTGGAGCACGCGCAGCTTCACGTCGGACTCCAGCGTAGGGTCGTCGAGAACCGTCTTGGTGACCATGGTGAGCGCCAGGTCGCCACAATTGATGGCAAGGCCCGTGCCCTCGGTAAGGTGCATACAGGGCTTGCCTCGACGAAGCTGTCCGTTGTCGGCGATGTCGTCGTGGATCAGCGCGCCCGACTGGAAATGCTCGATGGCTGCCGCGGCGCTGCGGGCGCTCTCAGAGCTACCGCCCACTGCGGTTGCGGCGAGCATACAGATAAGCGGGCGGTGGCGCTTGCCGGCGTTGGCCGTAAAAGCCGAGAGCGGCGCATACAGGTAGCGCTCGATATCGGCAGAGGTCGCCTGTCCGTCAAAGAACGTGGCCAGATAGTCGTTAATCTGGTCAAAGTGCTGGGCTAAAAAGCTGGTAAACGGACTGGACACGGGTTCTCGCATTCTTTCTGAGGTTGCGTTGATGCAATATGCAGACAACATATTGCCACATTAGGGCGTTTGGCGCGGCAGTTTTGGCGATTTGGGACCACGGGCGTGCGTTTGATGGAGCGCGCCTAAATCAGCCCAAAATGCTCGAGCGCCGCAACGACACCGTCGTGATCGACGGTGTCGGTCACGTAATCGGCCTTATCCTTTAGATAGTCCGGCGCATTGCCCATGGCGATACCGACATCGACGGCGTTCATCAGCGAGACGTCATTGCTGGCGTCGCCGATGCCGTATACGGTTCCGTGGTGGGGATCGAGGGTGTCGAGTACAGACTGGATGCCCCCGCGCTTCGTGCATTCGCGGGGCGAGATTTCGGTCACCTCAAGTTCGAGCTCGTTAAAGCACAGCAGCGGCTCAAGTGCCTTATCTTGAGCGATGTGGTTGGCGAGTGATGTAGACATCAAGATCTTGTAGACACTGTAATGTTGCAGCTGCGTGACTGCGTCGCCCAGGGTGCGCGCGTATCCGGGAGCATCGGGCGCATCGGCACTCATGCGCACGACGCCGTTGAGGCCCTCAAAGCGGATGACCTCGCCCGATTGCTCAAGGTAGGGGGCAAGACGCTGCAGCATACTGGGCGTCATCGACAGATCGCGAATTGCGTGTCCGTTGATCTCGGCGTAACCGCCCGCAAGACAGACGATGCCGGTCCAAGGCAGCTCAAGAAGTTTGGGGTGGATGCAGCTCAGGGTGCGTCCCGTGCAGATAAAGGCCATGTTGCCGTTGGCGACAAACTCGCGGATTGCCTGCGAAACCGCCTCGTTGGGATAGGGGGAGAGGTCCCGCTCGTCTTCGGGAAGGTCTTGGGCGAGCCTGGGGTCTTGCCAGGCGAGCGTTCCGTCGATATCGAAGAAGCAAATATCGCCGCGCTTATGGGCTGCGCTGGCGGCAGGGGAGGCCGAGGTGGCGGGCACAAATTCCGGCTCGAGGCCCATGATCTGGTCAAAATGCTCTTTAACGCGGGGAACGGAGATGCCGATGATCACCTGGGCGGTCTTGCCCGTAATGATGAGGCCCTTGGCGCCCACCGCGACAAACGACGCGTTATCTGCAACGATGGAAGGGTCTGCGACCTCGACGCGCAGGCGCGTGGCGCAGTTGGTTGCGCCCACGATATTGCCAACGCCACCTAAAAGCTGAATTACCCGCTCAGCGAGGACGTGATCTTGATCGGATCGACTATTGACCTCGTCATTGGGAGATTGCTCTTTGGCAAAGTCGCTTCCCGTTAAACAATCGATTGCCGCGCGATTGGCGACATGATCCTCGCGGCCCGGAGTCTTAAGGTCATAGACCAAGATGAGTGCTCGAAAACTAACAAAAAAGATGAGGCTAAAGGCAAGGCCGATACCGAGCGCCAAAAGATAGGCACCGGCATGCGTGCGCATGAGCGGAATAAAGTTGAAGGCTGCCATCTCCATCAGGCCGCCCGAGAAGATGCCGACGATGCCAAAGAGATTCATGGTTGTGGCAAGGCAAGACGATAAGACGGCGTAGAGCAAAAAGAGCCCGGGGTGGGTGAACATAAAGAGAAACTCGAGTGGCTCGGTAACGCCGCAAACCACCGAGGCGATGATGGCGGGAACAAGGATGACCCTGAGGCCGGCGCGGCGCTCGGGTTTTGCGGTGGAGTAGAACGCAGCTGCGATGGCAGGAAGGCCAAAGAGCTTGACCCAGCCGGTGGCGGTAAAACCGGCCCACGGCGCAAGCTCATTAAGGGGGCGCGTGCTATGGGAGAGGATGGGGAGCAAACTGCTCCACGTGGCGTAGATGCCGTCGTTAATGACCAGGTTGTCGTAGTAGATCGGCATGTAGAGCAGGTGGTGCAGGCCAAAGGGCTCGAGTGCTCGTTCTAAAAAGACAAAGATGCCCACGCCAAAGGGACCGACGCCTGCAAGCGCGTGACGCAGCGTATCGGTTACATCGTATACGTAGGGCACGATGGCGGCCGAGATAGCAGCAAGGGCAAACACGGCAAAAAAGCTGATGAGGTAGACCAGCGAGGAGCCCGAGAAGGTGCCGAGCCAATCGGGAACCTTGGCATCGTAGAAGCGGTCATGGATGGCAACGACGGTTGCCGATACCGCCAGCGGGCCGATAATGCCGGTGTCGAGCGTCTTGATGCCGTCGATGACGGTGATACCGCTGGCGGAGGTCAAAGATGACGGGTACTCAAGTCCAAGGTTGTCTCCGCTCAGCTTAATAATCTCGCTCAAAAAGAAGCAGTAGACAAAATAGGCGACGAGAGCCTCGAGACAGCAACGAGCCGGTTGTTTTTGGGCAAGACCGATGGGCAGCGCTACGGCAAAAAGGAGCGGGAGGCGTTTAAAGACCGTCCACGAGCCGCGCTGGATGATGGTCCAAAAAACGTACCAAGGGGTTCCGTATACGGCGAGATCGCCGACGATGTCCGCAGTCGTTGCGAGAGCGGAGACGCCGACCATGAGGCCTGATATAGAAAACAGCATGGCGGGCGCGAACATTGCCCCGCCAAAGCGTTGGATTTTTTGCAGCATGTTCTGCCTTCCGAATATCGAGGCGCGTTGCGCGTGGGGAAACGTTTAAACAATGGATTCATTGTAGAGGACCAGACGATTGTCGTACCGGCAGTTTTGAGCGAAACCGATTTGGGCATGACAGAAACCGTCAACGGTTAAATCCTGTCGCTTTACCGATATTCGGTTTAAACAACTTTAAGAAATGCTATCGTGCCTAGCCGGAAATGAATAATGTAGAGGTGAAATAATGCCAAAAGCGATATACGAAGGAATCTACCGAGAAATACGCTCGCGCATCATTAATGGGACCTATGCGTTTCAGGAGATGCTGCCAACCGAAGCCGAGCTGACCGCGGAGTTCGGATGCACTCGCAATACCGTCCGTCGCGCCTTGGGTATGCTGGCCGACGGGATGTTTGTGCAGCCCATACACGGCAAGGGCGTGCGCGTTATTTGGCTTAAGGGCGAAACCGACATGTTGGGCGCACTCGAAGAGGTTGAGTCGTTTGGCGAGTTTGCAAAGCGCAACAATGCCGTTGCATCGACGGACGTTAAGTCTTTCGAACATCTGGTTTGCACCGAGCAACTCTCTCGTCACCTGGGCTTTAAGGTGGGCGAGGAGTTGATTCGCGTAGTGCGTGTCCGAAGCCTCAACGGCAACGCGCGCCAAGTAGACCATGGTTACTTTTTGGAGTCGATCGCCAAGGGCCTGACGCCCGAGATCGCCGCAAAGTCAATTTACGACTATCTGGAGCACAAACGCGGCGTCAAGGTGATGGCGAGTCGCCGTACGGTGAGCGTCGAGCTTGCCAACGATGAGGACTGCAGCTATCTTGACCTCGGAAAATACAACTGCGTTGCCGTCATGGAGAGCCAGTCGTACACCTCGGACGGCATCTTGTTCGAGGTCACGCATGCCCGCACACACCCCGAGATCTTCCATTACCGCGTCAATTCCAAGCGATAGCCGGCTAGCTCGCAGCCTGACGAGACTCATGGCCTCAAAGAGAAAACGCCCGGTCAAACCGACGGTACATCGGCTTGACCGGGCGTTTTCTCTGCATTCAATAACAAATAATTGTTTATACAAAACTTGTCAAGTATCAAGTTGAAATTACCGTTCACCGAAGTTTTTCTACCGCTCTAGTAATACTTGTTCAAACAACTAGCCAAATAGCGTATCGTTCAAATCAGCAAAAGGGGCAAAGTCCCCGAGCCAATCTCCGAAGGCGGCGGCAAAGGGTGCCGCCACGGTGTGAAAGGGTGGATTGTAATGAAGAACGAAATGAGCAGAAGGCAGTTCCTGGGCTTTGCTGGTTCCGCGGCTGCAGTTCTTGGTCTGGGCCTCGTGGGTTGCGGTGGTTCTGCCGGCTCCGGCTCCTCTGCTTCTGGTGACGCTGCCGAGGTCTACTTCCTCCAATTCAAGCCCGAGGTCGACAAGGAGTGGAAGGAGATCGCCAAGGCCTATAAGAAGGAGAAGGGCGTCGAGGTCAAGATTGTGACCGCTGCCTCCAACACCTACGAGGAGAAGCTCAAGTCCGAGATGTCCAAGAGCTCCGCTCCGACCCTGTTCCAGGTCAACGGCCCCACCGGTCTTAAGAACTGGAAGGATTACTGCGCCGACCTGTCCGATACCAAGCTCCGCGGTGAGCTCATTGACGACTCCCTGGCTCTGCAGTCCGACGGCAAGGATGTGTGCATCGACTGGGTCCAGGAGAGCTTCGGCATCATCTACAACAAGCAGCTGCTCGAGAAGGCTGGCTACAAGGCCGAGGACATCAACTCCTTCGACAAGCTGAAGGCTTGTG
Source organism: uncultured Collinsella sp. (assembly GCA_902488525.1). Classification (GTDB taxonomy): domain Bacteria; phylum Actinomycetota; class Coriobacteriia; order Coriobacteriales; family Coriobacteriaceae; genus Collinsella. The sequence continues at coordinate 3,166 of CABTWP010000037.1, read as the reverse complement.
CCGACGACATCCAGGCCCGCAAGGACGAGCTTGGTGTCGAGGGTGCCTTCACTTCCGCCGGCATGGACGACTCCTCCAGCTGGCGCTACACCACCCACCTTGCCAACATGCCGCTCTACTACGAGTTTGAGAAGGAGCACAACCAGGAGGACGACGAGATCAAGGGTGAGTTCCTCGACAACTACAAGCAGATCTTCGACCTGTACATCACCGACTCCACCTGCGATCCTTCGCAGCTTGCTTCCAAGACCGGCGACGACGCCACCAACGAGTTCGCAACCGGCAAGGCCGTCTTCTACCAGAACGGCTCTTGGGCCTACTCTGACCTCGTCAAGGCCGGCATGACCGACGATCAGATTGGCATGATGCCGATTTACATCGGTGTTGACGGCGAGGAGAACCAGGGCCTGTGCTCCGGCGGCGAGAACTACTGGTGCGTCAGTTCCCAGGCTTCCGAGGATGCCCAGAAGGCCACCGAGGACTTCATGTATTGGTGCGTCACCGCTGACACCCCGACCAGCATCATCGCCGACAAGATGGGTCTGACCGCTCCGTTCAAGAGCGCCAAGGAGACCACCAACGTCTTCTCGCAGCAGGCCGTTGCCATGGCCAAGGACGGCAAGAAGACCGTCGCTTGGGACTTCGTCTACATTCCCTCCGAGGAGTGGAAGAAGAACCTCAAGCAGGCTCTGATTGCCTACGCTGCCGATAACAGCAAGTGGGACGGCGTCAAGAACGCCTTCGTCGATGGCTGGAAGACCGAGAAGGCCGCTTCCGAGTAAGCAGTTGCTGCCCAAGCTATCTGATTAGCGACAGGGGGCGGGCAGACGTTGGTTTGCCCGCCCCCTGCATATTGAAAGGACCCTTTTATGGGCAAAGCACTCAAGCGCTGGTGGCCGCTCTTTATGCTGCCCACGTGCCTGGCGTTTATGATCGGGTTCGTGATCCCTTTTATCCAGGGCTTCTATCTCTCGTTCTGCCAGTTTATTATCATTAGTAACGCGCACTTTGTCGGTATCGAGAACTACGTGCGCGCGCTGTCCGATCCGCAGTTCTCCACGTCGTTCTTCTTTACCGTGGCGTTTGCCTTCCTGTCGACGGTGCTCATCAACGTGATCGCCCTGGCCATTGCGCAGGCGCTCACCCGCAAGGCGCTCAAAGGCACCAACATCTTCCGTACGATCTTCTTTATGCCTAACCTGATCGGCGGCATCGTGCTGGGCTACATTTGGCAGATTCTGATCAACTGCCTGCTCTCCAACGTGGGCGCCCAGCTCATCGCTCTTAACTCTGCTGCTGGCTTCTGGGGCCTTATCATCCTGACCCTGTGGCAGCAGGTCGGCTACATGATGATCATCTACATCGCTGGTCTGCAGTCCATTCCGTCCGACTACATCGAGGCCGCCAAGGTCGACGGCGCTACGGCATGGCAGACGTTTTGGAAGGTTAAGATCCCTAACCTGATGCCGACCATCACCATCTGCCTGTTCCTGTCCATCACCAACGGCTTTAAGCTGTTCGACCAGAACCTCGCCCTTACCGGCGGCGCCCCCGCGCACTCCACCGAGATGCTCGCCCTGAACATCTACAACACGTTCTATTCGCGTGCCGGTATCGCATGGCAGGGCATTGGTCAGGCCAAGGCGGTTATCTTCTGCATCCTGGTCGTGGCCATCTCCATGATCCAGCTTAAGGCCACGAGGTCCAAGGAGGTGCAGCAGTAATGAAACGCGATAAGGTTATCAACCGCGCGCTCTCGATTTTCTTTACGATCCTGTCGCTCGCGTGGATCTACCCCGTGTTCATGATTGCGCTTAATTCTTTTAAGAAAGCGACCGCAATCAGCACCACCACGGCATTCGATCTGCTCACGCCCGAGACGTTCAACGGCCTCGCAAACTACATGCACGCCCTTAACGAGCAGGGCTTTGCCTCGGCATTTATGTACTCGCTCATCATCACGGTCACGTCGGTCGTGCTGATCTTGGTGTGCTGCTCCATGTGCGCTTGGTACGTGGTTCGTGTCAACAACAAGATCTCGAACTTCTTCTATTACCTGTTCGTGTTCTCGATGGTCGTGCCGTTCCAGATGCTCATGTTCACGCTGTCCAATTTGGCGGACCGCATCGGCTTTAACACGCCGTTCAACATCTGCTTTATCTATCTGGGCTTTGGCGCGGGCCTGGCGGTCTTTATGTTCGCCGGCTTTGTAAAGAACATCCCGCTCGAGATCGAGGAGGCGGCCATGATCGACGGCTGCAACCCGGTCCAGGTGTTCTTTAAGATCGTCCTTCCCATCATGAAGCCCACCTATCTTTCGGTCGGCATCCTCGAGACCATGTGGGTCTGGAACGACTACCTGCTGCCCTACCTTACGCTCGACTCCACCAAGTACAAGACCATTCCTATCTTGATCCAGTACTTCCGCGGCGGCTACGGCCACGTCGAGCTCGGCCCCATGATGGCCTGCATCATGATGGTCGTTATCCCCATCGTTATCATGTACATCCTCTGTCAGAAGTACATCATCGACGGCGTGGTGGCAGGTGCCGTCAAGGGCTGATGCCGTAACTGTTTTGCAAGTTTCTGCGGCGCCCCTCAGCGCGGCGCCGCATATCGAAAGGTAGAGACATGGCCGAGATCGTTCTCAAACATGTTCAGAAGGTGTATCCCAACAACGAGTCAAAAAAGAAAGGCTTCTTTGGCAAAAAGAAGAAGACCGAGGAGAAGAAGCACAACCTCAAGGTTACCGAGGACGGTGTGCTCGCTGTAGAGGACTTCAACCTCACCGTTCACGACCAGGAGTTCGTCGTCCTCGTTGGCCCCTCTGGCTGCGGTAAGTCCACGACGATGCGCATGGTCGCCGGCCTGGAGGACATTACCTCGGGCGATGTGCTCATCGACGGCAAGCGTGTCAACGACGTGGCGCCCAAGGACCGCGACATCGCCATGGTGTTCCAGAGCTACGCTCTGTACCCCAATATGACGGTGTACGAGAACATGGCATTTACGCTCGAGCTCAAGAAGGTTCCCAAGGACGAGATCGACCGCAAGGTTCGCTCTGCTGCCGAGATTCTGGGCATTACCGAGTACCTCGACCGTAAGCCCAAGGCGCTCTCCGGCGGCCAGCGCCAGCGTGTCGCTATCGGCCGCGCCATCGTGCGTG
>CABTWP010000036.1 GCA_902488525.1 uncultured Collinsella sp. | reverse complement strand
GGCCCACCAAAGCATGTTAAGACGGTCAACTTCGGTTGGCCGTCTTTTTTTGTTGACCTTTCATGGGGTCGAACCCGAAAGGGCGCGGAGCTGAGAAATCTGCACCGTGATTCCCTTAGGGAAAACACTGCTAAAGCCCCGTAGGCGTGTTCTCCTTAGAGGAATCATGCTCACAGGGCTCGATGCATGTTGAAAAGTTGTGATCAAACTCAAAGTGAGAATCGATTTAGTCTGCTCGATAGTGCGATCCGAGACTTTCGGTCCGCTTACGCATGGCTTTGACCATTTCCTGTGCTAGTTGAATCTGCGATTGCAGGCGGGCGAGGGCTGCGACTTCGCTGTCCTGGGCTTTCTGTGTGCTCAAGGTCGTTGCCTCTGTCTTCAAGCCCTCAAGCTCGTGTAGTGCCTCGGATAGGCCCGTCTCGGTGCGGTTGATCATGCAAAAGGTGCTCATCGTGTGCCTAAGGCTGTGTGTCAGGCGTTCGGCATCTGTTGTGGCAATGCCGTACTGGGGGAGGGTGATATCCGCCTTCAGGGCCGCCTCAGGCTCTTTCTGCGCTGTGAGGGCTGCCGATGCGCCCGCGATACGTCCGAATACGATGCCGTTGGCGCTTGACAAGCCACCAATGCGGTCGGCGCCGTGCATGCCGCCTGTCGCCTCGCCGCAAGCGTAGAGGCCCTCAACGCCCGTGTGCGCGGTCTTATCGATCTTGATGCCGCCGTTAGCGGCGTGGGCATACATCGCAACGCGCATCTCGTCGGTCGGCGCGATGCCGTGCTCGTCTTGCAGCCAGGTGGCAAAGGTCTGCACAAACTCTGGGACATCCTCGCGGGGGAAGTCGTAGTGGAGTGCCAGGCCTTCGGCACCTGCCTGATCGATGACGAGATCGATAGCGCGGGAGGCCAAGCGTGACGTGAAGGGACCATGTCCAGAGCGCTGCTCGAGCAGGTCGTCCAGCTTGTCGTCGGCAATATCTACCGGCTGGTCTACATGCACGTAGCGCCAGGTTTTCTCGTTGAAGACCAAGTTACGCCTGGGCTCGATGAAGCCAGGCATCATCTGCATGAACTCTATATTAGTAAGTGTTGCGCCGTGCGCCAGTGCGATGGCCTGCGAGGAGCTGAGCACATCAGCCGACGTAAGGCTGCGCTCGAACAGGCCGCCTGTGCCACCGGCTGCGATGATCGTGGCCTTGGCAGCAAAGGGCACGATTCGATTTTCGGTAAGGTCGTAGAGTACGGTTCCGGTTATTCTGCCGTTCGTGTCCTCAACAAGGTCGATAAGCTCATGGCGGGGGAGCAGGCGAATGCCGAGCGACTCGATCCAGGTCGTCAGAGCGTCCTCAAGGGGCTTGCGGGTGAGGCCGCGCCACATGCGCGTCTTGTGGTCAAAGCAGGGGATAAACTGCTTTTGTTGAGCACTCTTGGCGCTTTGCGGACGCTGGAGCTCAACGCCCAGGTCTTGCTCGAGCCAGTCAATCGCTTGGCGAATGCCGTGGACGAACGTTTGGACGAGTTCGGGGTCGGCAACGCCGCCGCCGACGGTCTGGATGGTGTCGATGAGGTCTTGTTCGTCGTCTTCGTTAACGGGTCCGATAAGCCCCAGGCCCCAGGTTCCGGGGAAGAAGCTCGATCCACTCATAATCTTGCCGGCGCTTGCCACAGCGACGGTTGCGCCCGTGCGTGCCGCTTCGATGGCGGCGCAAAGGCCCGCAATGCCAGATCCAATTACCAGTACATCAGTCGATTCCATCGGATTCCTTTCTCGTCCGGCGCATTGTCGCATGGGTGATCGGCAATGGGGCCGCAAAGACTCGGCAAATCGGTAAAGGGCAAATATGGCAGGTGGGCGTCATAGGCGTTCTGACGCTCCGTCTCATCACATCTCGTATTTCGCCCCAACTGATATATCGGCATTAGCTACCCTGCGACAGCGCATACAAAAAGAGCCGCCACCTCGAAAGGTAGCGGCTCTAAAGCTCAACTATATGAGCATCGCGCGGGCGCGATTAGGCCTTGAGGGCCTCCTCGACGGCGACAGCGCAGGCGACGGTGGCACCGACCATGGGGTTGTTACCCATGCCGATGAGACCCATCATGTCGACGTGCGCAGGCACGGAGGAAGAACCGGCGAACTGGGCGTCGGAGTGCATGCGGCCCATGGTGTCGGTCATGCCGTAAGAGGCAGGGCCGGCGCCCATGTTGTCCGGGTGCAGGGTACGGCCAGTGCCGCCACCAGAAGCGACGGAGAAGTACTTCTTGCCAGCCTCGAGGCGCTCCTTCTTGTAGGTGCCAGCGACGGGGTGCTGGAAGCGCGTGGGGTTGGTGGAGTTACCGGTGATCGAGATGTCGACGTTCTCGTGCCACATGATGGCAACGCCCTCGCGGACGTCGTCGGCGCCGTAGCAGTTGACGGCGGCGCGGGGACCATCGGAGTAGGGGATGGTCTCGACGACCTTGAGCTCGCCCGTGAAGTAGTCGAACTGGGTCTTCACATAGGTGAAGCCGTTGATGCGGGCGATGATCTGAGCAGCGTCCTTGCCCAGACCGTTGAGGATGACGCGCAGCGGCTTCTTGCGAGCCTTGTTGGCGTTCAGAGCCAGGCCGATAGCGCCCTCAGCGGCAGCGAAGGACTCGTGACCGGCCAGGAAGGCGAAGCACTCGGTGTCGTCGGAGAGCAGCATAGCGCCCAGGTTGCCGTGGCCCAGACCGACCTTGCGGTCCTCGGCGACGGAGCCGGGAACGGTGAAGGCCTGGATGCCCTCGCCGATGATGGCGGCAGCCTCAGAAGCGGACTTGGCGCCACGCTTGACAGCGAGAGCGCAACCGAGGGTGTAGGCCCACTCGGCGTTCTGGAAGGCGATGGACTGGGTGTTGTTGACGATCTCACGCGGGTTGAAGCCCTTGTCGGTGCAGATCTGCAGAGCTTCCTCGAGGGAGGCGATGCCGTTGTCGGCGAGGCACTTGTTGATCTTGTCAGCGCGGCGCTCGTATCCTTCGAACGTAACAGTCATAGTTATTTCCCTCCCTTTCTACTCGTGAACCGGGAACACGCTGGCGACGGAGTGAGTCTCCTCGTCGGTGCGCGGGTCGATGTACTTGGCAGCGTTCTCCCACTGACCATAGTGGCCCATAGCGCCAGCGATGGCCTCCTCGGGGGTCTTGCCGGCCTTGACGGCGTCGGTGAACTTGCCGAGGTTCAGGAACTCGAATGCGATGATCTCGTTCTTGTCGTTGAGAGCCATGCGGGTGACGTAGCCCTGAGCGAGCTCGAGGTAACGAGCGCCCTTGGCCTTGGTGCCGAACATGGTGCCGACCTGAGAGCGAAGGCCCTTGCCGAGGTCGTCGAGGGAGGCGCCCACGGGCAGGCCGCCCTCGGAGAACGCGGTCTGGCTGCGGCCGTAAACGATCTGCAGGAAGATCTCGCGCATAGCAACGTTGATGGCGTCGCAGACGAGGTCGGTGTTGAGGGCCTCGAGGATGGTCTTACCGGGAAGGATCTCGGAAGCCATGGCGGCAGAGTGGGTCATGCCCGAGCAGCCGATGGTCTCAACGAGGGCCTCCTCGATGATGCCGTCCTTGACGTTCAGCGTGAGCTTGCAGGCGCCCTGCTGAGGTGCGCACCAACCCACACCGTGCGTAAGACCGGAGATGTCGGAAATCTCCTTAGCCTGGACCCACTTGCCCTCCTCGGGGATGGGTGCGGGGCCGTGGTATGCACCCTTGGCAACGGGGCACATGTTCTCCACTTCCTGTGAGTACTGCATGCCTCTCCTCTCTATCGTGTTGGCGTCCCGTCTGGGGGTCGTGGCTGGCGATTGCCGGGCGACCCTTCGAAAGGGACATGACATGCAGCCCCTATAATACCGCGAAATGCACGGAATATTCGGCGAACGGCTCAGTTTTCGTAGCGAGAAGTCCGGAAGTTTTAATTGAAACGGTTTAACTCTATGTTCTGTGGTCGTGAACTTCCGTAGAGGGGGTCCGTCTTTGGCAAGCTTTTGGGCAGCTCTTGTAAGCGTTGCGGGGGTTGACCTGTTGCAACGGTGCCGTTCGCCGCCTGTTTACTGCCTTTGGCCGCGCGAGCGAATTGTTTTGCGTGAATGTTTTGATGGCACGCTTCAATCGTGCTGTATTGGATGGCAAGCAGATCCCGGCGAAGGGAGCGCCATGCAGCGCGTTTGGAGAACGGTTACCGGCTTTTACCATGTCTGTGCCCGCGGTACGGGCAAGCAGCTCATCTTTGAGGGCGATGAAGACCGGTGGGAGTTCTTGGAGCTGATGCGTGAGTGCTGCCGCAAGGCGGGCGTGACGGTTATCGCCTGGTGCCTTATGGGCAATCACGTGCGTCTGGTGCTTGCAGATTACGAGGACGCGATGAGCGCGGCGATGCACCGGCTGCTTTTGACGTACGCGCGGCGGTTCAATAAACGCACGGGGCGCACAGGGCATCTGTTCCAGAACCGTTTTGACCGGCGCTCGCTCGATACCGACTGGCAGGTGATGGAGGCTATTCGCTCCGTTCACGCCGATCCGCAGGAGGCGGGCATGAGCCTAATCGAGCGTTACCCCTGGAGCAGCTTTGCGGAGCATCTGCGCGCTTACGACAGTGATGCGGCAGATGCCACGAGGGGATTTTCCGATCCTTCTTGCGTGCTTGAGCTTTTTGGTTCTGCCGAGGCCTTTGCTGCCTATTCGCTTTCGACGCCCGACAGCGGCGAACCGGCGCTGCGCGATATGAAAGAGACAGAGTGGGAACGCCACGCCTTTGCCGACAAGATGGCGAAGAGCCTCGGGGTTCCGCTCAACGAACTCAAGACCGTTGCGCCCTCGCGGCGAGACAGAATCATTTTCGCTCTGCACGATGGCGGCTACACGGTGCGCGAGGTCGAACGGTATACGGGAATCAGCAAGAGTACCGTATCTCGTATCGTGCGCGCTTATGCGCGGGTGAAGGCACAGGCTGAGCTCTCGGAATAGAAAATGGCCGAACCACTCTTGTCAAGCGATTCGGCCAACAAAAATCTTAAGATTTGGGACAAGTTCTACTGATTATTTTGTCCCGTGAGCATGCCGTCGAGGGTGCGCCAGGCGAGTTCGGCGCACTTGACGCGGGCGGGCATGTGCGAGATGTCCTGGAGCTGGGCGGCTTCGTCCAGGTCTTCCAGGTCCTCCTCGGAGAGCTTCTCGCCGCGGATCATGGCGAGGAAGAGCTCTGCTAGGCGGCGAGCTTCCTCGACGGTCTCGCCGGTGATGAGGTCGGCCATGATGTCGGCGCTGGCCTGGCTTATGGCGCAGCCGTGCCCGGTAAACGAGGCTTCCTCGATTACATCGTTCTCGACGCGCAGCTGTAAGGTGAGCTCGTCGCCGCAGCTGGGGTTGATGCCGTCGTGCTCGTGCGTGGGAGCATCCATCTCGTACTTATAGTCGGGGTGCGAGTTGTGCTCCATAAATGTGGTGGAGGTGTACAGATTACCCATTGAACGTGCTCCAAACGTGATGCAGGCCGGCGATGAACTTGTCGATGTCGGCCTTGTCGTTGTAGAAGGCCACGCTGGCGCGGCAGCAAGCAAGGTTTTCGACACCCAGCCAGGTAAGCAGCGGCTGCGCGCAGTGGTGGCCGGCGCGGATGCAGACGCCGTCCATGTCCATGATGCTCGCGACGTCGTGCGGATGGATGCCCTTGACGTTAAAGCTCACAACGCCGTGGTGGTTGTCCCAATAGATGGAGCCGATGATCTGGACAAAGTCGAGCTGCATGAGTTCGCCCATCAGATAGTGGACGAGTGCCTGCTCGCGGGCCTGGATGTTCTCGTAGCCCACCGTGTTGACCAGGTAATCAAGGGCGGCGCCCGTGGCGAAGATGCCGGCGGCGTCCTGCGTGCCGGCCTCGAATTTCTCGGGAACGGGCGCCCAGACGGCGTCTTGCTCGGTGACCGAGTCGATCATCTCGCCGCCGGTGAGCATGGGCGGCATGGCGTTGAGCAGGTCCATTTTGCCCCACAGCACGCCGATGCCCATGGGGCCCATGGCCTTGTGCGCGCTAAAGGCAAAGAAGTCGGCGCCCAGGTCGGCCACATCGACCGGCATGTGCGGCAGCGACTGCGCGCCGTCGACGACCAGATAGCCGCCGTATTTGTGCACGAGCTTGCCGAGGTTCTTGACCGGGTTCTCGACGCCTAGCACGTTGGAGACCTGTCCCACGGCCAGGATCTTGGTCTTGGGACCCACCTTGGCAAGAACCTCCTCGGTGGTGAGCTGGCCGGTCTTGGTGGGGTAGAGGTAGACGAGCTTGGCGCCGGTCTCGCGGCAGACCTGCTGCCACGGAATCAGGTTGGAGTGGTGCTCCATGATGGTGATGACGACCTCGTCACCGGGCTCGAGCACCGTGGGTGCAAAGCTCTTGGCAACCAGGTTGAGCGACTCGCTCGTGTTGCGGGTGAAGACGACCTCGTTGGCCTGGGAAGCGCCGATGAGGTCGGCGATCTGCTGGCGGACCTTCGCGATGGCGTCGGTGGCCTCGACGGACAGCGAGTACAGTCCGCGTAGGGGGTTGGCGTTCATACGCTGGTAGAAGTCGCGCTCGGCGTCGAGCACGCAGGCGGGGCGCTGCGCGGTGGCGGCACTATCGAGGAAGGCGATCTCGGGGTGCTGCTGAAACAGCGGGAACTGGCCCTTGTAGGGGTTGGTCTCGATATCTACGGTAGGCCAGCCGCGCGAAGCCTCGTCGCTGGCGTCGAGCTCCATGGGCTCGGGGGCGGTACAGGTGTCGCATTTAACGTGCTCGGTGTCGATCATGCGAGCTCCTCTTCAAAGTTATCGATCAGGTTGTTGCCCAAGCGGACGACGGCGGCGCGGGTGCGCTCGTCGGTCGCGGAAAGCGCGGCGTCCTCCAGCTTGGCGCGGATGAACAGGTCTTCGGCGGCGTTTTGGTCAAGGCCACGGCAGGCGAGGTAGAACAGCTGCTCGTCGCGGACGTGGCCGATGGTGGCTCCGTGGTTGCCGGCGACGTCGTCCTCGTCGCACAGGATGACGGGGACGGTCTTGTTGTCGACGCCCTTGTTGGCCAAAAGCACCGTCTCGCGCTCGGTGCCGGTTGCACCCTTGCAGCCGTGCACGAGGTCGATGGTGCCGCGGTAGACCTTCTTGGACGTGCCGGTCAGTACGCCGTTGGCGTCGATCTCGCACTCGGTCTTGCGACCGCGGTGGCGCAGCTCGTAGTTAAAGTCGCGCACCTGCTCGCGGGCGCCCAGGTAGTCAGTATCGATGGTGACCTTGGCGGTATCGCCCAGCAGGTCGCCGGCAAGGCCGGTGGCGCTGGCGCCGGCACCCAGGACGCTGTGCTGCACGTTGACGCGCGCGCCCTCGTCCAGGAACAGGCCGGTGTCGTCGAGCGCGATCCAGCTATCGTCGAGCGTCTGCGTGCAGGTCGCGTTGACGGTGGCGTACTCGTGGGCGCACACGCGTAGCACGGAACCCACGACGCCTTGGCCGGCAACGGGGGAGTCTAGGGCAATAAGCAGATCGAGCGTCGACTGGGGACGGGCGACGACGTCGATGGCGGCGATGGCCGCGGCGGCATCGACACCGCTCACGCGCACGGTAACCGTGACGTGCTTGTATGCGGGCACATCGATGACGATGCGCTTGGTGGCGTGCTCGGCCAAGTAGGCGTAGGCAGCCTCGCCCATGCCGGTCTCGAAGGCTTCAGCAGGGGAGAGCTCCTCTTCGAGCTTGATGGCGCCGGCCTGGTAGACGGAGGTGGCGGGCACGTCGAACTCGGTCTCGGGCGTGATGCGGGCGCGGTCGGCTGCATCACCGGGGGCGGAGGCGCGGCGCTCGGGGAAGCGCTCGGCCATGGCGTCCATGGCGGCTTCGAACGCGTCTGCCACGCCAGTAAACTGCTCGTCCAAGCCCTCGACCTCAACGGCCTCGGTGGGAGCGGTGGCAAGCTCGTTAGAGAGTTCGAGCTTGGTCTGGTTCATCTTGAGCCAACCCCAAGTGGCAGCCGGCATCGCATTGACCTGCTCAAGGGTGGTAGCAGCGGTGTTGGTGGTCTGTTTCATTATCCGATCGCTCCTTCCATCTCGAGCTTGATCAGGTTGTTCATCTCGACGGCGTACTCCAGCGGCAGCTCCTTGGAGACCGGGTTGGCAAAGCCGTTGACGATCATGGTGCGGGCCTCTTCCTCCGAGATGCCGCGGCTCATCAGGTAGAACACCTTGTCGTCGCCGATGCGGCCGATGGTGGCCTCGTGGCCGATGTCGACGTTTTTGGCGCGGATGTCCATGGCCGGAATAGTGTCGGAGCGGCTTTGGTCGTCGAGCATCAGCGACTGGCAGCTCACGGTTGCCTTGGAGCCCTCGGCCTTGGGCGTGGCCACGATGGAGCTGCGGAAGGTCTGAATGCCGCCACTCTTGGAGATGCCCTTGGTCTCGACGGTTGCCGAGGTATCGGGTGCGTTGAGCACGACCTTGCAGCCGGTGTCGAGGTTTTGACCGGCGCCGGCAAAGGTGATGCCGGTAAAGCTCGAGCGGGCGCGGCGGCCATTGAGCACGCTCATGGGGTAGAGGTAGCCCACGTGGCTGCCGAAGGAGCCGCTGATCCACTCGATGTCGCCGTCCTCGTCCACGCGCGCACGCTTGGTGTTGAGGTTGTACATGTTCTTGGACCAGTTCTCGATGGTCGAGTAGCGCAGGTGCGCACGCTTGCCCACAAAGAGCTCGACGGCGCCGGCGTGGAGGTTTGCCACGTTGTACTTGGGCGCGGAGCAACCCTCGATAAAGTGCAGGTCGGCATCGTCCTCGACGATGATGAGCGTGTGCTCAAACTGGCCGGCGCCCTTGGCGTTAAGGCGGAAGTAGCTCTGCAGCGGGAAATCGAGCTTGGTGCCCTTGGGCACGTAGACAAACGAGCCGCCCGACCATACGGCGCCGTGCAGGGCCGCAAATTTGTGGTCGGTGGGCGGGATGAGCGTCATAAACTTCTCGTGGATGAGCGGCTCCCACTGCGGGTCGTGCAGGGCCTCCTCGATGCCGGAGTAGACGATGCCCATCTTGGACGCCGTGTCCTGCATGTTGTGGTAAACCAGCTCGGAGTCGTACTGCGCGCCGACGCCCGCCAGGTAGCTGCGCTCGGCCTCGGGGATGCCCAGGCGCTCAAAGGTGTTCTTGATGTCGTCGGGCACCGACTCCCAGTCGTGCTTTTGATCGGTGTTGGGCTTGACGTAGGTGACGATGTTGTCCATGTCCAGGCCCTCGATGGAGGGGCCCCACGTCGGATCTGGGAAACGGTTGAAGATCTCGAGGGACTTGAGGCGCAGGTCGAGCATCCACTGCGGCTCGTCCTTCTTGGCGCTGATCTCGCGCACGATGTCGGGCGTGATGCCGGCGTCGAGGCGCTCGAATCCCTCCTCGCCATAGGTGAAGTCGTAGAGGCTGCGGTCGATGTCCGCGACCTCGGTGCGGTTCTTGGTCATTGCGTCGCCCCTTTACGCCTGCTGCTCGGCAGCGGCAGACTCGGTCTGGGCGCGCTGCTCGGCGGCCTCGCGCTCGAAGGTCTCAAAGCCGTTCTTGTCGATCCAGGGGATGAGCGAGGCGTCGTCCTCGCGCACGATGTGGCCCTTGACCATAACGTGGACGCGGTCGACATCCAGGTGCTCCAAAATGCGCGTGTTGTGCGTGATGATGAGCATGGAGCCGTCGCAGCTCTTGCGATACGCGTCCATGCCGTGGCTGACGGTGGACAGGGCGTCGACGTCCAGGCCGGAGTCGGTTTCGTCCAGGATGGCGAGCTTGGGCTGCAGCAGCAGGAGCTGGAGCATCTCGACCTTCTTCTTCTCGCCGCCCGAGAAACCTACGCCCAGCTCGCGGTTGAGGTAGGCGGTATCCATGTTGAGCTCGGCCGCGAGCTCCTTGACGCGACGGCGGAATTCCTTGCCCTTCATCTCCAGGCCAGGGCGGCCGGCGATGCTGGCGCGCAAAAAGCTTGACAGTGGCACGCCGGGGATCTCGACCGGGGCCTGGAAGCTCAGGAACAGGCCGGCGCGCGAGCGCTTGTCGGTGGTGAGCTCGGTGATGTCCTGGCCGTCAAAGACGATGCGGCCGTCGTTGACCGTGTAAACGGGGTCGCCCATGACCAGGTGGCCGAGGGTGGACTTGCCGGCGCCGTTGGGTCCCATCAGCACGTGGGTCTCGCCGGCGGCGACGTTAAGGCTGACGTTGTGGAGGATGGTCTTCTCGTCCACGGAGGCGGTCAGACCTTCGATGGAAAGCAGCGGATTTGCGCTCATGCTGTCCCTTTCTGTATATGGTGTACTCATAGGTGTACTAAACCCTAGGAATCTTCTCGGAATAAAGTTACTATGGGTTCGGCGTTAGTCAAGGGAAAACCCGACTAATCCACTCGACTTTTCAAATTCTGGGACAAAATAACCTGTTGTGTTTGTCCCACTTACTTAAGATTTGGGACAAACAAACCTGGTTATGTTGTCCCAGATGCGATGGGAGGGTAGGTATGCTCATTTCTTCCAAGGGCCGCTATGCCCTCCGGCTGATGATCTATATCGCGGCGCTCGGTGACGCCGAGGGCAAGATTGCTCTGCGCGAGGTTGCCGACCGCGAGCGTATCTCGCAAAAGTATTTGGAGCAGCTGGTGCGTCCGCTTATGAAGGCTGGCTTGCTTAAGAGCGTGCGCGGCAAGGGCGGCGGCTACATGATGGCCAAGGACCCGGCCGAGGTGCGTGCTGGCGACATCCTGCGCGCTGTCGAGGGCAGCACGGCGCCCGTGGCGTGCGACGGCATCGACAACAGCTGCACCCGCAGCGATTTGTGCTCGACCGTCAAGTTCTGGCGCGGCCTGGACGACGTGATCGAAAAGTACGTCGACGGCGTGACGTTGGCCGACCTTGCCGCCGTCCCCGAGATTAACTTCGACATCAAACTGTAGGTTGAGCGCAATTCTTTAAGATTTCGCGGAGGGTTGTTGCCGTTTACCGAGGGGTTGTTGTGCAACAACGGCCGAGCTGCAATACTAATTCTATCTTTGCAAACTGCACTTTAACTACACCAATGCAGGGAGGATCTTATGCAGCCCAAGCATTCTGCTATTGTCGCGGGCCTGACGCTGGCGCTTTCGTTTGGCGCCGTTTCCGCGCCGGCACCCGCCGCTGCCGAGGAGCCCACGCCGGGCGTTGCCTCGGATGCCACCGATATCGATAAGGGTCTCTACACCCAGCAGTCCTTCTCGGGCGTGCTGAGGTCGGTCCAGGGCGTTTCGTTTGTCAACGTGACTCCCGAGATGAAGTACTTCACCAAATATGAGAGCCATGGCAACTATAACCAGGGCTTTTCGTATGGTGACGGCTACAACGCGCTGGGTTATTACCAGTTCGACCGTCGTTGGTCGCTCATTCCGTTTATGAAGCAGGTCTATAACTACAGCCCCGAAAAATACAGCATGCTCAAGGATGCGATTGATCGCGGCAGCGAGATTTCCAACACGAGCAATGCCATGTACGAGAACGGCCAGCTCACCGAGTTGGGCCATATTGCACAGGAGGCCTTCCAGGGTGCTTATAACACCGATCCTGCTGAGTTTTCGGCTCTGCAGGATGCGTATGCGTACAACTCGTACTATGCGGTGACCGAGGCGTGGCTCAAGAGCGGCCTGGGTATTGATATTTCGGGCCGCGCCGATTGCGTCAAGGGCATGGTGTGGAGCATTACCAACATGTGCGGCACTGGTGGCTGCAGGGACTTTTTCCGCTGGGCGAATCTTTCCAACGATATGTCCGACCGCGAGTTTGTGACGGCGCTTTCCAATAGCGTGGTCAACAATGTCGCCACCAAGTTTTCAAGTCAGCCCCAGTATCATGAGGGCTGGAAGAATCGTTATAAGAATGAGCTGAAGGACTGTTTGGCTTATATCGCCGAGGACGAGGCGGCCGCTGCTACGCCCGTGCAGCCCGAGCCTGCGCCGGCGCCCTCGCCGACACCTGATTCGAATGACGACTCGAGTGACGATGCCAACGATGACGGGATGGATGCGCCCTCGACCGATGCTGACGGTAATGGCTCTGCTGGTGGCACTACCAACGACGGCTCTACCTCGAACGGCTCCGATTCGAACGGCTCTGCTGCGGGCGATTCGTCTTCAAGCTCTGCCGGCAATACGGACAGCGACGCTTCTGGTTCGACCGGCGCTGACACTTCTAACTCATCCACCGGCTCGAGCGATTCGTCCGTTGACACCGGCTCTAACAACGGCTCCGGCTCTGACGCAACCCCTGATTCCGATGCTTCCAAGGGCGACTTGAATAAGGCGCCGGACGCTCCCGTTGCTTCGCCGGACAAGAAGCCTTCTTTCTCCGTGCAGCTTGGTTCTACGCTGGGCTCTTCGCTGATGGCTGGCGTCAATAACGGCTCGACCCAGAACAAGGACAACTCTGATCAGGCTTCCACGGAAAAGACCGAAGCCGTAAGGGGCGATTCCAAGGATAAGGCTTCCGAGAAGGTTGAATCCGATAAGGGTTCTAGCTCTGATGAGAAGGACGACAAGTCCGCTCAGAAGAAGGACGAGGACAAGAAGTCTGAATCTGAGGAGAAGGACAAGAACAAGGACAAGACCGAGGACGGAAAACAGCAGGGCGAGGACAGCAGTAAGGGCAACACCGACAACCAGAACCAGGAGCAAAATGACTCCAAAACGGTGACCACCACGACCGCGACGACTACAACTACCAAGTCCTCGGGCGGCAACATGCCCAAGACGGGCGACCTCATCGTTATGGCGAGCCTTGCCAGTGCAAGCTTGGCCACACTGGGCGCTACGTCCATTGTGAGTGGTAAGCATAAACTTGATCAGCAGAAGAAGGCTTCTGGGGAGGACGGCTCGGAGGAGTAGCCTCTCGGTTGCCAGATAACTAAAGAGTTGGGACGGGGTCCGGTGCGAATGCATCGGGCCCCGTTTTGTTGTGCAACGATTAGTTGTGCCCCCTCACACCTCTTGTTGCTACCGTTGCCCGATATGTTTGCACGGCGACATCGGTACGCGCGAGGTGGTCATTACAATTGGCATCGTGTTGCGATTTAGGGGGAACGTTTTGGTGTCTGAACAGGCAAATAATGGTTGTGCTGCCGGCTTTGGCGTGCGTTTGATCGGCCGTGCCGACGATGCGGCTTTGCCCATTGGCATGCACGGCTATGCGGAGGCTCTTGGTTGCTGCACGCTGGTCGACAAGACCATGTTTATTGCCGATGTGTTGGACTGCGACGCGTCCGTTGTGGTGTGCTGTCGACCCGAGGGTTTTGGCAAGAGCATGAACTTGTCGATGCTCAGGGCTTTTCTGGAGCGTCCAGCGGTCGGTCGCGCCGGTCGGATCTCGTTTGCCGATGCTCAGATTTGGGATGCGGACGGTGGGCGCTATCGGGATGAGTATGCTTGCTATCCGGTGATATCGCTGGACTTTTCTGGCGCTGCGAGGCGTGGGGCCGCTGTTGCCGGCGTCGTGCACAATGCTCTTTCGGGCGAATGTGTTCGCTTGTTGGCGCTCTTGGAAGCTCCGGATTTAGCTCGAGACAAGGTACGTCACATCGAACGCGTTGCGCGTGGCGCGGCGAGCGAGGACGAGGTCGCCTCGGTGCTTGGCGTGCTCATTGAGCTGCTGGAGATGGCCTGCGATGAACAGGTTGTATTGCTCGTTGATGGGTACGACGCGGCGTGGTTGGGCCGTGCGATCGCGAGGGGCGCTTCCGGCGCCGATCCGGCAGGGCTACTTGACCGTGTGCTGTTTGACGCCATTGCTGCCGCGGGCCATTCGCTACGCTTTGCATGTCTGATGGGGGAGTGTCCCGGTCCTGCCGAAGCGGCGCTTTCTTCGCGCGGCTGCTCGTATTGTCTGACGACGCCGCTGTCGGCGTGGTGTGACCGATGTTTCGGTTTTTCGGATGCCGAGGTCGAGGCTCTTTTGAATCATGCTGGGCGCGAGGAATACCTGGATGATGCGCGTGAATGGCTCGAGGGGTATCGGTTTGGCAGGGCCTATTGCTCGAGTCCAGCGCGTGTGATCGGTTTTCTGGGCCGAGGCTGCACGGCGCCTGTGCGTGCCGATCTGTATGGATATGCCGATTGCCTGAGTAGGGTAGTTGCCGGGTGGAATCTCGACCGCCTTTCGGTCTTGTTTGATTTGCTCGAGGCCCATGGGTGCGCTGAGGTCCCGCTTTGTTTGGGCACTGCAGAGCCAGATGTCTCGCCTGACGATGGCATGTGGACAGCGCTGTATCTGTCCGGTTTTCTCACGACGGATATGACTGAGGAGCCAGAGCATGGCGATCGCCTCCGTGCTTTGCGATTGCCCAATAACGAGCTTCGCCAGGCCTTGCGTCTAGTGATTATTGAGTGGTTTGAGTGCGCTGCAGAAGACATTCGAGACGTCGATGCGTTTCGCGACGGGCTGGGCCATGGGAACGAGGATACCGTGAGGCGGGCGCTAAGCCGCATCTTGGGAGTTGCGGGAATCGGTGCGACCGACCCAGATACACCGCTGCCATATCACCTACTCTTGCAAGGACTCTGCTTTGGATTGCCGGGCTATGCCAATCCTGCCTCGAGGCGAAAGTGTGGCGCGGATCGCTGGGACATCCAGGTTTTTCCTACGGGCGCCGTGTTCGACATAGCCGATACGATCGGTATGCTCGATGAACGTCCGCTGATAACGATCAACATGATGTATGACCCCGGTGTGGATGCGCTGGGCCTGGAATTGCTGGCCGTGCAGGCGCTGCTCGACATAGAGCGCGACGGCATCGACGAAATCCGTGTGCCGCGACCCGGCGTTGGCCGCATGCGCTGGGGGTTTGGGTTTGATGGACAGCATGTGGCTACGGTGTACCAGCGGCTGTAGGGGGGCGATGCTGAAGGGGCGCCCCCCCTACTCCGCGTCCTTCAGGGGCGGCATGGGCTTCCAGTTGGGATCCTTAACGATCTTGCGGGCGTCCTTCATGCCACGGCGCAGCGCCGGAATGCCGGTCTTAAAGCACTTGTCAACGGCAGCCAAGCGAATGAATTCCTTGCAGAAGGTCGCGGCGTTGCCCAGACGGAACAGCACAGGGTGGTAGTCGCCGTAGATCTGCATGTAGCGTGCCAGATAACCGCGGTTGCGCATGATGTAGTAGCGGTTGGTGTCGCTCGTAGAGTTGAGCTGGCGCTTGCCGGCAATGTCCCAGTTAGAGACGGCTCGGGCGCGCTTGAGCACCACGTCGGCGACCACGGCGGCGGGGAAGTGCTGGCTGGCTACATAGCCGTAGCAGGCATCGTCGCCGTAGATGAAGAATCGCGCATCGGGCAGGCCGATCTTGTCGACCACGCGGCGCGAGAACATGCCGCCCTCAAAGCACAGCTGGTTCATGGCGCGGTAGCCCTCGGGTCCCAGGTCCCACTTGGCGACAGGGTTGGGAATGCCGAGCGAAAGGATGAGCTGGTACTGCCAAAAGAAGGCGCCGCCGTCAAAGTCCAGGCGCGAACCCTGGATGACGTCGTAGCGTTCGGTCCACTTGGCCAAGCGCTCGATGCCTTCGGGGATGACGAGCACGTCGTCGTCCATGACCCAGAACCACTGGGCCCCCAAGTCGTAGGCGCATTTAGTGCCGGCGGAGAAGCCGCCCGCACCGCCGCCGTTTTCGAGCTGCGGGGCGTAGATAACGCGGTCGGTGCCGCCCTGCGCGTCGGGCTGATCGATGTCGGTGCCCCACAGGTTGGCCAGGCGCTCGTTGAATGCGGTGCACATGGCCTCGGTCTCGCGCGAATTCTCGTTATCGACAATCACGATGCGCCAGGGCGTTGCCGTGAGCTCGGTCATAGAGTCGAACAGGTTGGCCAAGAGCTCCTGGCGCTTGTACGTAACGACAACGATGGCGAGCTTATCGATGGGAGCGGGAAGGGTGGAAGTCATGAACGAGAATATCCTTTCGCGTGGGCAGCATTTCGGCCCTGCGGAATAAACAACGTGTCCCATAGGACACGACTATTGTAAGCGTAGGCGGGCGCCCGCGGGTAATGTTCCGCTAATCACCAAGAACGTTTGCTACAAGCCTAGTTGACGTGCGTGCGTGGTGAGATTGCAAGCGCGCATTGTGGTATTACATAGGTGCCGATTCCTGTGGACGCGATCTTTCTGTTTGGATGCCCTGTGAATAAAACTCGTTTAGCCTCCTTTGCCGATAGCCTTCCCGTCAAGGTCATGTTGCTGTTTTTGGTTCTTCAGGCCGCATTTGTCCTGAGCAATACCGCGGCGAATTGCCTGCCGAGGCCCGTTATCGAGTCGCATGCGCAGGGTTCGGAGTCCTCTGCCCTGTTGTCTGACATGTATGTCTACGACCACCGTGTTGCAGCTGGTCCTGTTTGCTTTGATAACAATCGCTTTATCATTGAAGTCGCACAGCAAAAGGACCAAGGTTCTCCGTTTAAGACGATGGCTGTTGCCGAGATTGATGACGTTACGAAAGCCGGCGGGATTACGCACCAGCAGTACTACCGGTATTGGCACGGATGGCAGCTACTTACGAATGTCTGCCTGTTTATTGGCGGTATCGATGTGGTCGTGGTGCCTGCGGCTGCTCTGGCGATTGCCGGCTCCGCTTGCGCTTACGTTGCCTTGCGGAAGCGGTTTTCAAAACCATTGACGTTGGGTTTCCTTGCAATCCTGTTGTTCTCGACCAATCTGTTTCTCAATTTTATCGGTGATCTGCTGCTGTGCATCTCGTTCTTTGTTGCGCTCATCATGATGTCTTGCATGAGTCTTCGTTTGGGGTCGGCTCCGAACGCACGGGCTTTTACAAGCCGTCTTGTCCTTTGGTCGATTGCGACGGGTGCCGTGTTTTCGTTTCTTGACTTTTTAACGATTCCTGCCGCAGTTGTCGCCCTGCATTGCTTTTTCGCGTTTATTGCGCTGCCCGAAGGTGAGAGATCCAAGCGCTGTCTCGTTACGATGCTGCGGGCACTCTTTGGGTTTGGGCTTTCGTTTGTGTTTACCTGGGCGATGAAATGGGTTGTCGCGGCATTTGTGCTGGGCTGGGATGAGGTCTTTTCGAACGTTCTGGGCGAGATGGGCCTTTGGCCTGCGCATGGGACTTCGTCACTGTTGCCCCAGGCTGACTGGCCTCAGATTTTGAAGGAGTTTTATTGCATGAGCCCGCAGCTGTTCGCCATTTGCTCAACTGCTGGTTATGCGATGATCTCGAACGTCGTTTGCCTTGTTTCGTTTGCTGCCGTATTGGCGATTTGGATTGCCGTGCTCGTATTTTCGATACGGGGCGGTGCGCAAGGTGGTCGTCGTCGAAAGGTATTGATCCAGTCGCTGCTCATGGCGCTGCCTCTGGTTGTTGTTTTGGGTTATTTCGTTGTTATGCATGACCATGCAATCGTTCATATTCCGGTATTTGGCTGCAAGAACTGGGCGATTGTCTTTGCGATTTTATTTGCTTCGGGTGTTAGCGCGCTTCGTGGCCTTCAGGGTCAGAAGGACGTCTAGCTGTTCATATGGGCCTTGATGGCCTCGACTACGGCCCTGCGTACGATATCCGTCAGGAGCAGGGCAAGCGCGAGGCAAAGGCTCATAAGGACTCCGAGCAAAATGGCGGCGGCTGGACGGGGCTCTCCTGTTTGGATACCTGTCGCCATGGTGTAGATCGCTTTGTCGAAGATGGGCCGCCAGACATTGCAGGTAAACGACTGCACGGCGTAGAAAGCGAGCGTTCCTGCGGCGAGGGACATGATTGTCTTGTCTGCAGCAGTGCCTTTGTGGCGCGGCTGATGGAGCGCTGCGGCGGCAACGGATGCGGCGGCCAAGATAAAGGATATGACGGAAGTGGACTTGTAGGAGAGCTTCCAGAGCGCGTCGTACTGGCTATTTGCCGATAGCAGAAGCTCGAGCGCGATGGTGGCGGTAACGAGTCCGATGAGTGCGATCTTGGATTTTTGAGCGCCGGATGCGTTGCCGTGGTGTTCGAGGACAAAGCGCATTTCTCCAGCCGCAATAAACGCGACCAGGTAGGTAACGGCGCTCATGAGCTTGCGCCACAAAACGATACCGGCAGCTTCGTTCGCCGTCGCCGCGATGTAGCAGTTAATTCCAAATGTTGTGAACACGAGGAGCGCTGCGACAAACGGGGCCCTTTTGCTGCCGATCTGCTGTCGTATCAGCGCAATCACTGGGACGAGCAATACGGATGCCGCGTAGACCCAGATAAACTCGATACCCAACGTTAGCCAGCCAATCTCGTGTAGCGAGATTTCGGGCAAGGGATAGACGTACATCGAGACAAGCAGGCAGGCAGCGCAATAAAAGAGCGTTGGCAAGACGATCTTCTTGAGGCGCTCAAGCGATTTGAGCGTGAGGTGCTGCGCGGATGACCCGTTTTGGAGGGCGTGTACCGCCGAGGGAATAAGGAAGTACCCCGAGATCATAAAGAAGACCTCGTTGGCCCAGCAGCCGAGTTGGTTGATGAACCCCAGCAGTCCCGAATAGGGGAAAGCCGCAAGCGATACGTATTCCGGCACGCCGATACAGGCGGCTTGGAAGGTCCACTGAAACGGTGGAATATGGCAATCCCGGCGACCGCGACCAAGCGCAGCGCTTCGATGGAGGTATTTCTGCTTGCTTTTCTGCCCATCAGACTATTTTCCAGCGCGCGCGTTGTATGAACCAAAGTGCGATGTAATCATTTTTAGAGTCTGCTTGGGGCCCTTGTTCCATACGTTATACAAGCCCTCGCCCACGAGGTCCTTGGCGTATGCACAGTAGCTGATTTTAGGGTTGGCGATGCCCATATACTCGGCATAGAGCTTTTTGGCCGCAGGGGTAACGCGAGGATTGGCAAATACCAGCTCTTGCGGCATGCGTTCGAACATCCTGTGGATAGCCCGCTCGATTTCGGGGTGCCCCTCAATTCCGGTGTGCTCAATCATGATGCCCATATAGGTGAAGCCGCGTGTGATTTGCGGTGTCCAAACGGCGGGGTCGGCGACGTTGAGTCTCTCAAGAATATCGACCATGTCGTTCCAGCGATTAAACGGCATCAAGGGGTCACGCTTGGCCAGAGCGGCCGCCTTTTCGGGTGTTTCCTCGCGGTAGCAGTAATACGGCTTGGGCCAGTAAGCGATCGCCTTTGCCTGGCAGAGCGTTTCGACAAGGAATGGATTGTCGGCCCAGCCCGCACCGGGGATTTCCTTAAACCAGATATTGTTTTGCATCAGGAAGTCGCGACGATAGATTGCCGACCAAATGGACGGATGATGGGCCAGCAGGTGTGGAGCGTCGTGAATGGTGAACGGTTGCCGAGGCGGTTTAATGCGACCGCGATATGCGCAATGTAGTTTGACCTCTTGGGGGGTATCGGGGTTGCGAATGATCCAATACGGGGTCTCAATAATATCGAGCTTGTTCGGATCGCCAAATTCGCGCTTGGCAAAGGCAAGCACGTCGGAGTACATTCCGGGCTCAATCCAGTCATCGGGCTCGAGGATGGCAATCCAGTCGCCCTTTGCCTCGCGAATGCCCAGATTGCAGGTTGCGCCGTAACCCTGGTTCGTCTTATCGATCACTCGAACGCGTGAGTCGCGCGCAACGAAATCTTGCATAATGGCGAGCGAGTTATCGGTAGATCCGTCGTTGATGGCTAGGATTTCCAGTTCGATTTTGTTTTCGTTTAATAGGCTGCCTATAGCCTGAGAAAGATACGGCTCGGCATTGTAAGTAGGCACGATTACGGTAAGCATTCAAACACTTTCTCTAGGCGATTTGGAAGAATTATACCTAATTGCGTTTGCAACGGTTTTAATTGCATTTGCGTGGAGGCAACGGTAAGTGTTGCCTATTTAGCAGGTGGCCAAACGGGCCGGGACTCTCCGTTTCGTGCCATCTTGATTCAACACGATTCCTTTCGATGACAGTTATTCAAAAGAAGAGATAATTGATGGATAATGTTGCAACATGCAACATGGATATTCATTTTGACTGGGGATTCGATATGAAAAAGGTTTTACATGCTGCGGCTACGTTTTCTTTGGCTGCTCTTCTGACATTTTCGTCGTTGATGAGTCCTGTAGTTGCTGCTTACGGGTTGAACGAGGCACAGCCCGCTGAGGCTATGACGAATGTGGCTTCTGCAGGCGATGACGGAGTGGCTGCACGCGGCGACGATGTTGAAGGCAGCGAGGCCACCGTCGACCAATCTCCGGTTGAAGGGGATAGTGGGGCTATCGACTCGTTGAGCCAAGGCGCAGCTGAAAGCGAAGTCAAGACCGAGCTACAGGTCGATTCGGTCGAGTCGGACTTTCAATACGTTTACCTGGCCTACCCAAGCCTTCCCTCTGGATCCAATCAAGTCATTGCTTTTGCTACGCCTAATGACAGCGAAGTTCTTTCCTCTGCTACGCTTGGCTATGTGAGTGCCAACGGCGTAAAGGGCTCTGCCGACGCGTCTGCTACGGCTGATAATTCTGCCGCCTTTACCTTTGGCGCAAAACTCGAAGCTAATACTTATTTCCTCACTTCGATTTCGTATTATCTAGAGGGAGATGGGACTGAACATAAGATCGATCTTTCTGATCGAGATTATTCGTTCACCGTCGCAGATAGCTCTATGAACTCCGAGGGCACATCTTTTTATTATGCAGATAGGGACGGAAATGCTGTTGAGGCACAGTCTATTCAGCAGGCGTTGGAGTGCGCCGATTCTCCGGATGGTGTTTCTACTTATGCCGCTCGCTCCGCTCGCAACGTTAGCGTAATCGCTCTTGATGCTGGTCATGGTGGATCTGACCCCGGTGCGCAGGGTAATGGCAAAAGCGAGGCCGATCTTACCTGGAAGATTGTGACGGCATGCAAGAATAAGCTCGAGGCATACGGTTTTAAGGTCGTTCTTGCTCGTGAACAAT